>DNHK01000343.1 GCA_003485905.1 Gammaproteobacteria bacterium
GTTCTGCCATTGAACTACACCCGCTGCGCTAGAGAGTTTATTAACTACGATCAAATTCGCCGCAATTGAAACATTAGGTTTCGTGGCCCGACGCCTCTTCCTTAATAGTTTCTACCGAATAGTTTTCGCCAACCGTGTACGCCAAAACTTTACTTAAGTGGGTGTACGGTAATCCTGTTTCATCATGCCAGTGGTTAAAGGCATCTTGCACCCGGCTGAGATCACGCTTCGAAGTAGGCTTCTCATTAATATCGACGCCGTTGGCGCGCAGCGCTGTACAAACGTCTTTACTGGTAATAAAACCATCTTTCCCTACAAAGCGAAGAAAGTACTGACCAGTTTGACCTCCCAATCGACCGCCTTGGTTTTTTAGCCAAGCCATTAGATCAATTTGCTCTGCCACCGGCCAATCTGCAAGAAATTGACCAAAACTACCGTGTTGTTCAATTACACCATCGATCATACGAGCATTTTCCCAAACGGTTTTTATTTTTGGTCGATTGCGAACAATGCGCGTATCTTGAGAAAATGCTTCCCATTCGGACGGTGAGAGAGTTAACAGTTTACCTATTTCAAACTGATGAAATACTTTTTCGAAGCCTGGCCATTTGCTGGTTATTACGCGCCAATGAAAACCTGCGTTAAACACACAACGTGTCATCTGCGCCAGAAACCGATCATCGCTCAATTGGGCTAACTTTTTGCTCGACATAACGGGGTTTAGTACAGTCGCCAATGCGGATTCGCCGCCCTTTCGTTCGGCCGCCGCCTCCATTATACGCACAAATTTTCGCACTAAATCTTGGCCGACGGATTAGCCATTTTGATCTTTGGCGCTGGCTTGTCGTTTTCTTTTTTGCAATATTTTGAAAACCACTCGACTCCCCAGTAGGAGAAATGTAATCAGAGCATAAATGGCTGGTTCGGCAATATCAGACTTTACCTGCCACCAGTAGTGCCATACGCCCAGGATCGCCACAACGTAAGTACCATAATGAATTCGCTGCCAATTCGCTTTTAGCCTGCGACGCATTCCATTAGTAGAGGTTACTGCCATCGCGGTTAGCAATGTCAGCGATATCATGCCTAGCGTGATAAATGGCCGCTCGAGTACATCTTCGATTATGTATTGCAGAGCAAGTCCTTGATCAAGAAGGAGGTAAACTAAAAAATGAGATAGTACATAAGTAAAGGCGAACAGCCCTAGCATGCGCCTAAATTGTCCTAACCATGCAATGCGCATCAACTTTTGCAGTGGCGAAACCAGAAGTGCTATAAGAATAAATCGCAGTCCCCATTGGCCTAAATAATCCATTAGGCTTTCTACAGGATTAGCGCCTAGGCCGCCAATATAGCTTTCAAACAGTCCAAAAATTCGTGCAATTGCTATCGATAAAGGGATCAGGCATATAACAAACACAATCGGTTTAATGCCCCTTCGTATGGTAACTATTGAAAGCTGACGCAGTGCCATCAAGCTTACGGCGCTTGTAATATATTGCATGGTTTAAAGAATAGTATGCCGGAGTTGCTGCACCTAGAAGTTGCGCCTAAGGTTTAGTCCACTATATAAATCTGCTACCTGATCGGCGTAGCCATTAAACATCAAGGTGTCTTTTTTAGGTGCAAAAAACCCTTCTCCAATTGGACGTTCCCGCGCCTGACCCCAGCGAGGGTGGCTGACCTCTGGATTTACGTTTGCGTAAAAACCGTATTCGCGTGGTGCCGAGATATTCCACGATGTATTGGGTTGCCTCGAAGAGAAATCAATGCCAACAATAGATTTGATACTCTTGAATCCGTATTTCCACGGGACCACTAATCTTAATGGTGCTCCGTTTTGATTGGGCAATAGCTCCCCATACAAGCCAACTGCTAATATGGTTAAAGGGTGCATTGCTTCGGCAATAGTTAGCCCTTCACGGTATGGCCATTTTAAAACTCTACGGCGTTGCCCTGGCATTTGTTCTGGGTCATCTAGGGTTTCGAAACCGACGTATTTGGCGTTAGAGGTGGGATTGTAGCGTTTGATTACATCCGCAAGAGGAATACCGACCCAGGGCACAACCATTGACCATGCTTCTACGCATCGGAGTCTGTATATTCGCTCTTCCAAGGTGTGCGGGCTAATAAAATCTTCGAGATTAAATGTGCCTGTATGTTCCGCCTCACCAGAAACGCTTAAGCTCCAGGGTCTGGTTTGAAAATCTTGAGCATTTTCAGCGGGGTCCGCTTTACCAGTACCAAACTCATAAAAGTTATTATAGTTTGTAATAGCATCATAGGAATTGGTAGCAGCATCGGTGGATAGTGGGCTTTCAATGACACCGTCGAGTTTTGCTCTGCGCTCAGTAGGCAGTACTGCCGCTTGAGTAGGGAACGCTATTGCTGCAGTTGCGGCGGCGGATACGCGAAGTAATTCCCTTCGATTTAAATAGGTACTGTGGGGTGTGATTTCAGAAGGTAATATTTTATTACTTCCTACGTTGGTATTTCGTTTAGTCATTAGTTTTCTCCCTACCGGTCAAAGCCGGCAACTCCATTACACAGACCTTAGCCAGTGTTCATTTATTTCAGCAGCAAAAATTACTAATTTGCAATCCATTCAACGGTGCACACTATTGCCTCAATTTGAACGTGCTGCATAAGCTTATACTAAAGTGATTCAAAATCTTTCACCAGCCAGGGCCTTCAAGCGTTTTTTGCAAGAAGCGAGAAAACAGGCCGAAATTCATGACCCCGGTGAATAAAAACCCCCATATAGCGCCTGTTAGATGAGCCATATGGCCAATATTGTCGTTGGCGTTTTTGTCTTGGTACCATGAGTATACAAGGTAACCAATGCCTGCCAGTATTTGCGGAATAGCGATTACGCCGTATAAGTATAAATTCTGCCACGGTTCAAAAATAATCACAGCAAACACCACCGCGGATACCCCGCCTGATGCTCCTAATGCTGCATAATGGACATTCTGATTATGGCGCATATAACTTGGTATGGATGACACAACGATACCGCCAAAATACAGAGCGAGGTATTTTAGAGATATCAAGCCATCGAGATGGCGTGGATACAGGTATTGTTCAACCGCGTTGCCAAACGACCATAATACAAACATGTTAATTGCAAGATGGGTGAAATCAGCGTGGATGAAACCTGACGTGATAAACCGGTACCATTGATGACTATTTTTTATGGTAGCTGGATGCAAAACCATAGCCGATTTGCCAGCTCGATTTTGCATTAATGCAATCGAAATCAAACATGTAGTTAGGACAATAATATTGGTAATGCTTAACATGATTACAGTAAGCGCCGTAATGGCTTAGACCTGAGATTCTGGCAGTTAATAGTATTTATGCATTTGCGGTTGGTGCGTTATGAATGATGAGGTTTTATTGTATCTAGCTCTTGATACAATTAGTTTTCACTTGAATCGTTTTAACACCATAACCTTGTTCAAGATTATTTATCGTAAAACATGAAGCTTCGTACAGCAATGACCATCAACGGGAAGCATCGGGCTGCCGGGTCGGAGATATCCTGGAAGGTGATTTATCCTTTCTTTTTTGTGCATATGCTTATGTTCGGTG
>DNHK01000062.1 GCA_003485905.1 Gammaproteobacteria bacterium
CTGGTGGCGTTAAAAATGACGGCTTATCTGGATGTGATGATCCCATTGATGTTCTATATCGCGCTATTGATGGTGCTCGCTAGATGGTATCGAGATAATGAAATGGCGGTGTTAGCTAGTGCTGGCATGGGTATTACGTCGTTTCTAAAACCTGCTGGAATGATAGCAGCAGGAGTTACCGCTGTGGTGGCGTTGTTCGCGTTCTATTTGACCCCGCAAGCGTTAGCAAAAGGTTATACGATAGAAGCTGAGTATAGAAACAGCAGTGAAGTTTCTGGGGTTGTCCCTGGCCAATTCATTGAGACTCGCGAAGGTGGAGGCGTGTATTACGTTGAAAGCTTTAACAGGGATGAAAATTATTACGAGAACGTTTTTGTTTATAAAAGTTCGTTTAACCGCGAAGGTGTGGTGGTTTCTGCCATCGCTTACCGTACATTCGACGCAGATTCGGGGCATCAGTTTTTAGTTCTAAAGGATGGAACGCGCTACGAAGGTACGCCAGGAACTCCATCGTACAGGGTCATCGATTTTGAAACTTACGCTCTACGCATGGAACCGCTAGATCGAGCCGAAATTCATTTGCCTGTAAAGGCCTTACCGAATGCTGAAATTGCCTATGCAGAACACCCTATTTTGAGGGGGGAGTGGTATTGGCGAATTGCCAAAGTGATGGTGTTTCCGGTATTAACGTTATTTGCCTTGGGTTTGAGCTTTGTAGATGGTCGGGGCGGGCGTGCAAGCGGGATGGTGGCAGCGTTTATGGTTTATTTGTTTTACACCAATATTTTGGGATACATGATCGCTGCCGTAAAAAAGGAGAACTTTAGTAGTAGTGCCCCGATTTGGTTAGTGCACTTAACTTTTTTATTGATAGGGTTGGTAATTCTTTATCGGAGGAATTTTAATTTGCCTTTGTGGCCCAGGTTCCAAATCGCGTATAGGCTTAGACAGCTTAAAAACGGATGAACAATTTTACAAACAGGTTCGAACAAGCTCATCGGGTGCGTGGAAGCTTTCATCTTGAAAGAAGTGCGGCATCTGTTAATTTTAATAAGTCGATGGGTGTCGAATGAGGATATTGGATATCTATATTGGGCGTAACGTAATGCAGCAAACTATGATTGTGTTTGCCGTGTTACTTGGTTTATTTACTTTCATTAGCTTTATAGATGAGCTGAGTGTAATGGGGACGGGTGACTATGGAATAGTCCAAGTAATTCAGTTTGTGATCTTGTCGATCCCGAAATTAGTTTACGAAGTATTTCCTATGGCAGCGCTACTAGGTTGTATTTTGGCGTTGTCAGCAATGGCGAGAGATTCTGAACTAGTGGTTATGCGGGCAGCCGGGATTTCGATAAACCGATTAGTGATATCTGTTCTAAAGGTAGGTGCAGTATTAGCTGTTGGTGCTTTAGCGATAGGTGAGCTCGTGACGCCCTTTACTGAAGATAAGGCGCTAAATGTCAAAAACGAATCCATTCAAGGCAACCTTCGTCAACAAGCTGATTTCGGGGTGTGGATGCGTGACGAGGATACTTATGTAAAGATTGCCGAAATCCTTCCGGACTTGTCTTTGTTGGATATTAAGATATTTGAGTTTGATGAGGACGGTCGTCTTCGGGCATTATCAAGTGCTGAGCAAGGACAGTTTGTAAGTGATCGATGGACACTTCGAGGTCTAAATCGGACACAGATTTTTGCGGAGTCTTCTGATACATCCGTGATCGATGCGGCTTATTGGAATACGGAAGTTGATCCGGCAATATTACAAGTCTTTTTGATTCAACCAGAGCAATTGTCTGCCTGGCAGTTATATCAATACATCGATCACCTAGATGCCAATAAGCAAGATACATCGAATTATGAGCTAGTATTTTGGCAAAAAATCATTGTTCCGTTTACCACTGCGGTAATGCTAATGTTGGCAATACCCTTTGTGTTTGTGCAAGCCAGAGGAGGGGGGTTAGGTCGCAGTCTATTTTTTGGAATTATGATTGGCCTTGCGTTTTTCGTGGTGAATAAAAGCTTTACCTATTTCGTGTTGCTATACGATATACCTCCATTGTTTGGTGCAATTTTTCCGACGCTACTGGTGCTGGGAATCAGCATTTTATTGCTTCGGAGAATAAATTAGCTAAGCCTATATGATTCTAGGGTACTACCAAGATAGGAACGAGGTTTGTCTTTTACCCTAGTTTAGATTTCTTTTTTAAAGCTACGATTCGAGTCCCGGACAATTTGTCGTGTAGAGCGAGATTGTTTTTATCGACTAGTATCCAAAGATAACCAAACCCGAGTAGTAACCAAGACAGTATCGCTGAAATGTATCTAATATTGGCAGCCCGAAGAGTTACCGCGTTTCCATCAGTATCTACTAGTCTTAAATGCCAGGATTTCATGCCAAGTGTTTGGCCTCCTTTGTACCAAAAGCTGACGAAAAACGCGTAACTAATTGAAACCAAATACAGCTGCTTAAATAGCTTCCCTGAAAGCGTGTGTTCCCAAGCGTCAGGGATAAGTAAAAACGGTACAAAAAACAGTATAACTAGGGCTGTTAAAAGCAGTCCATCGTAAACCATGATAATAATTCTTTTTATCAATCCTGGGCTAAGCATTGCTAATGTCAATAGGGCGGTGGCTTTCACGCAATTGGTGCGTGATGTTAGCAAAATCGCGAGTTGAATTTATAAAATATTGTATAAAAACATTGACCGTAAATTTAAGTTGTGCACAGGTGTGACAGCCTTGTAACAAATCATGACTCAAGCAAAGGTTGTTAAATTAAAGCCCTAGATAACATATGTAAAATGTTGAAATATAACAATAAAATTAATTGATTAAAAAATAGGCAGAGTGGGTTGGTTAAGTAAATAACTAGTTTACGTGGGGCAATAGCAAAGTTTTGCACAGACTTATACACAGCTTGTGTGGAAAAGTATTTGCTCATTAATTGGGCACTGCTACCGCGGATACTTTTGTAGGGAGACGGAAATGATGTCTGCTTGCAAAGGTGTGGTGCTAGTCCTACTGCTTAGGTTTCAACCTACCTAACTTTTGTCTAAAGGTTAGGAAAGGGCAGCGAACCGCCGCCCTTTTGTATTGGTATGGTATTGACGCTATTTAAGTAGCTTATTCGCCATTCCTAAAATGCCGCCAATCCCGCCAAGTTGGTCAAGCAATTCATCACCCTGACTAGACTTGTCTACCATTTGTGGGAGTGCATCCCTCAAGCCTTATAATAATGAACCTTTATCTGCCCCTAGCTGGCCAGCCATTTCTTTGATCTTGTCGGAACCAAATATACTTTCCAGCTGATTTGTTGATACTGGCTTATTGTCGCCATCACCTAACCAGCTCTCGGCTAAATCGGAAAGACCACCGCCATTCATCCCGTTTAATAGAGAGCCTAAATCTAAATCGCCTTTTGAATTACTTAGTAAGCTTCCTAGTACTTGGCCTACCATATCGTTGTTGGCGGAGCCGCCAAGTTTTTGTGCAAGGAGTTTCACTCCGAGATCCATAATATCCATAAAATATACTCGTTTGTTGATTAGGGTATGGATTATGCACTAGTGATCGAAACTATAAATTGAAAATTTAATTAAATAGTTGTGATTCTTGTTTCTTTCACTTGATTGAATGGCTAGATAAGGAGCCCACCATTAGTTCATGTTTCGGTAATACGCGTTCAGGAAAGGTTAAGGCTAAACAACCTAGACTACGACTATAGTTTTTAAGGGTGATGGAAAGGTTTTAGAGATTATTTGAACTGTCCCCCAGTCGGCTCAAGGAAAGTAGTATGGTCGACGAAAACTCGAGGGCTCTGTTCCCCCATCACATACGGGGCCGGCGAGTTGGCAAATGGCGCAACCTTGGCGTTGTTTGCATTTTTTATCTCCTGGGGATAGTCACATAGTGAATTCTAGCGATTAATATAAATCTACTCCGTCTTTTCTATTAGCGCGCTTAACCAGGACGAAATATCCATAATCTCTTCAAGAGAGACGCTATGCTGCATCGGATATTCTCGCCAACTGGTTTGATAACCCAGTTGATTCAGGGTATCTCTGCTCTTGAGTCCCAGTTCGTGGGGAACGACTGGATCCATTGTGCCATGGCCCATAAATACGGAAGTCTTCAGGTTGTTGCCGGTTTGTTCGGTTGCGCTGACATCTGCAAATGGTAAATAGCACGAAAGTGCCATCACACCCAATACCGAAAACTTGCTTCTCAGCATGGTGTATAGAACAACAGCACCGCCTTGAGAAAATCCAGCAAGAATAATTTTGTCAGCTCCTATGCCAGCAGAAACTTGTTCGCTAATTAGCTGTTCAACGAAACCAAATGATTCACTCATTCCATCAAGATCTTGTTTGCTCGCTATATCTATCCCTTTGATGTCGTACCAAGCCGGCATAAGCATTCCACCATTTACAGTAACTGGGCGATCTGGCGCATTTGGGAAAACAAAACGAATGGATACACCCTCAGGTAAATGTAGTTGAGGGACGATAGCTTCGAAATCATGCCCGTTAGCACCCAGGCCGTGAAGCCAAATAATGGCATGAGTTGGATTATTTCCAACGTCCAGAATAATGGAGTCTTTCATGGGACTTAAAAGTTGCGGTGGGGTTGATAGTGAATTCTAAGGCTGTGGTCAAGATCTATTGATTAGCGTTAACGAATCTTGAACTGACCGTAATTTCAGCAATCGATTGTGCCTGGTGATTAAACGTTATGGTACCTTAATATGTCTCGAAATATTGTTACCCGCTTGACGTACTTTTCGGCTTGTTTGCCTCGATTTAGGATTTTTTGGCTGGTATGGAACGGGTGATCAAGCGCATAAACTCGGACGCCTATTTTGGCCACTTCATGCCAATAGATGCCTTTTTTACCGGCTGCGCGGGCTTTTAATATTGCCTGCTTAATTCCCTCGGGACCAAAATTGTATGCGGCTAATAGAAACTTCGTTCGCTCAGATCCAGTGATTTCATTAGGAATGTTAGCCAAAATATTGGCTAAATATTCTGCCGAACCATTGATGCTTTGTTCGACGTCGGTGCGGTCATCCAGGTTGAGTGAGTCGGCTGTTGCCTCCGTTATTTGCATCATGCCGCGCACTCCTGTTGGGGACACGGCATCCGGGTTCCATAGTGATTCTTGATACGAGACGGCGGCAAGCAGTTCCCAATCTAGTCCGTTTTGTTGGGCCGCAGTCTTAAACTGATCCAGGTACGTCGGTAGTATGTTACTAACGGCATCTTCAATGCCCCGGAGGTCGAGATAGTGCATACTTTTAACAGTTTCAAAATGCTGCTCTGATATGCGCTTAAGGTCGCCATTTTCTCGGATGCCGTTAGTGAAATCTTCGAGCTTGGCATAAAAATCAAATGCGGGTCGTTGGGGTAGGTGCCATATCCGCTCTACGGTACTGCCAGGATAAAACGCGATACTTAGTTTTGGCATGTAACGGCGTAGGACGTTTAATCGGTCTTCGGTGGTCAGTGCGCTGGAGATCTTGTTCTCGCTTAGATCCTGTAGCATTTGGTATCCGTCTGAGTAGGATATTCCGTTAGCAATCAGCTCGCTCCGTAATGGCTCAGGTATACGTTTCTCGTACGCTATTAAATCGGAGGGCAGTTGATCTTTTCGTTTAGGTCGTTTTGTTCCGCGTTGATAGGCTATGACGGTTGGGACGTTTAGAATAGTAGGGCTATGTGATATGCCTTGAGGAGGGGTATCAGATCGAAGATATGAGCCAGCAATTATGTCACCATATCCAGCACGGAGACTCGCAATAAGTTGGAATGAAGGTTTGCTTATAAGTTTGAGTTCGACTTGCAGTTCATTGGCGAATAATTTAAGCACGTCATAGTCAAAGCCAATTGAAACACCCGTTTCATAGGTATAGACGTCTGGAGCTTCGGTAACAAGAACACGTAGCTCGCCCGATTCCTGAATGTCTGCCAAACTTCTAGCTGCCGGTTGATATTGAGATAGCAATATACCAATTAATGCCAAACCTAGAATTACGTAGAGCATTGAACGAAACTGAAAGCGTTCTATCATGTTGACCGCGTGGCTTTAATTTTGTCGAACATTCGTCATTTTCCATATACAGCGAGCCGTCAATATAACCATCAAGCGCGGACTCAGGAAGCTGTTTGCTGAAAAATTAATATACTGGTGCCGTTGCTGCACACGGTATCTCTCTACTGCTATTCACTGCAGGGCTTTTTCGAGGAATATTGCGTGACCGTTTTCCACGCCTATCTGGTAGGGGTTAAAGCCGAAGTTTGTATATATATTTTTAGCGAGAGAATTTTCACTCAACACTTCGAGCGTTAGCTTGCAGCAGCCGCGATCTATGGCTAATTGCTCAACCACTTTTAGCATCTGAGTAGATAAACCGATCCCCCGAAATTGACTATGTACAATCACATCATGAATATTGATAAGTGGCTTACACTTAAAAGTGGAAAAGCCGTGAAAACAATTTATTAGACCAGCTGCAATGTCATTTACGTAACATAGCACGCTAGTAGCGTTCGGGATTTTTGCTAATTCACTAGCTAAGTTTTGTTTTACCGAATCTGCTAACGGCTTATTCCCACCCATAGGGTCAAGAGCATAATGTTCCAGCAGCATAACTAGATCGTTCGCATGTTGTGGGTTTGAGTAATCCACAACAATTACTTTCGAATTCCTGATCATATTGGTATCTTTCGGGTGCATTGAATAGGCGTGGTGTTAATCATGGAAAATAGCTAGTGATTAATGTGACTGACTAAGCTAAAGAATATCGAACCAACTTATCTTCCTTAGCTATGGATATTTTACGGGATTTGGTATTGGCATTTCTGCGTTAATTTAGCACTAGTTCTTTTTCGATAGTAATTTACGCAAAATAAGTGAAGTAATGAAAAAATTAATTAGTAGCGGTTCAGAGTTCGAGTTAAGAATGGGCTATTCAAGGGCTGTAGTAGACGATAATTACGTGTTTGTTTCTGGTTGTACGGGTTTTGATTATCAATCTATGTCTATTTCGGATCAGGTGATTGAGCAAGCTGAACAGTGCTTTCAGAATATCGATTCGGCACTGATTAAAGCTGGATCTGCTATGAGTGAGGTTGTGCGTGTACGCTATATTTTTTCAGATAGAAATGATTTTGAACCTTGCTGGCCGGTGTTGGAGAAATACTTTGGTGCTGTTCGCCCTGCAGCTACGATGATAGTTGCAGGCTTGTTTGACTCGCGCATGAAGTTAGAGATCGAAGTCACCGCTCGTGTCGCTTAAAGTTTCGTCAACAATTACACTAACTTTTCTTGTCGCATTGCGCTGCCTCTGTTAGTGTTGACCACCGTCTGGAGGACGGAATTTTTTGGCTGATCTCCCGATTTTACCCCCCCATCCTGCGTACGTTTGTGCAGGGGTAATTGTGGCTTTGCTTGTGCTCTAGCCAATTAATCCGTACTTCGGAATGATCATATGACCAAATTTGTATTTGTAACCGGTGGTGTTGTTTCTTCTTTAGGAAAAGGCATTGCTTCGGCGTCGTTAGCAGCGTTACTGGAATCGCGCGGGCTTAATGTTACCTTGATGAAGCTAGATCCATATATCAATGTGGATCCGGGCACGATGAGTCCCTTTCAGCATGGAGAGGTGTTTGTTACCGAGGATGGGGCCGAAACGGATCTTGATCTCGGGCACTATGAACGATTTGTGCGTACCCGTTTATCCAAAAGGCATAATTTCACTACGGGTCAGATTTACGAGCGAGTGATTCGTAAGGAGAGGCGCGGGGACTATCTCGGCGGGACGGTACAAGTTATTCCACATAT
>DNHK01000084.1 GCA_003485905.1 Gammaproteobacteria bacterium
CCGTATATACCTTTCTAGCTTTGGGGTTGAAATTAGTCCCAATATAGCCAGCAAGTTCCTTCGCAACGTACGCACTATTAGACAGGCTATAACTCTTTGTGCCGGGAACTTCTATTGTTGAGGAACCCCTTATTTCGACATAATATGATGTTCCGGTTTCTTCCGAGCGATCTCCTGCAAAGTATTTCTCCTTTATACCGATTTCTTTGATTCGTACAAAAGGTATTAGTTTTTTTGTTTTAAATAGAATGCACGATGTCATTGTTATGACATTTTTATTCTTGGCATCTATTTCAATTATTGGGATACAGGCCAAAAAATACAAGCCGATTGTAAACAGCAACATTCCAAGAAGAAGAAATAGAGAAATACCCAAGGGGTTTTGGCTAAAGGACTCCAGGGCCACAAGAGTAGTAAAGAATAACATCGCAACCCCAAATATCGACATTACTACGCCCGCTATTACTCGTGAGTCTCTTGGTTGTTTATAAACTATCTCGTTCACCATAATCGTTGAGATTGGACAAAGTGTACTATCGGCCTTCCTTGGCGTTAATTTGATTCTTCGAACGCGTGTTTGACTACTTACGTGAAACGTTTAAGCCGCGGGTTCCTCAGGTTCACAGTTGTAATCGTGACGTTCGAGAGTAGGGCTGTAGTATCGAATTATTTGGCCCTCAAAAGGTTCACTCAAGTATTCCGGGTCTTCCATAAAGACATCTATAAACATATGAGTCTTATCGTCACTAAGTCGATATTTTTCTACTACGTGTTTTTGTTCACCAGAAGGTACGCCATTTCGATTAGGTGACCGATGGTCTGCAAATAGTCGTGTGTCGACGACTAGCGTGTCATCTTCCCAGTGAGCAATGGAGTGTCCTTGATTGCTGGGTTCTCCGCCTTCTGGGTGATCACGTCCGTCTGTATAGATAGTTCGGTGTGAGTCGAGATACTCGCTGTAGATAACCATTCGATCATCGAGTTCTTCGATTTCAAACAGATAGCCAGTGGTATCCAGCAAACGAGGTGCGGGAAAGCCGATGCAAGCCGCAAGAGGGTTGTCGCGCTCGATGTCGTATGCGCTTNNCTGCCAAGCCAGCTTCAGATAATTTTAGAGCTTCTAGATCTTTGGTGAAGGTGCTGCCATCGCCTGCACGTCTTTTCCAAATGCCGCTAAAACCTTCTGCGACGATTTCTGGTAAGTTTAATATGTCTTTTTGCGCCAAAGTACTGCCATCGTCTTTTTCCAGACTTAGCATTATGGCTTCTTTAATTTCAGGGCGATTCTCCGGGTAGCCTTGAATACTAATTGATTCACCCGCGACTATGGTGTCGGGGCTCCAGCCACTGCGAGCCATCATCGGGATGGAGCCTGTTTCCACCTTCCATTCTTCAGTTTGTCCAGCTTGGTTTGTGGTGTCCACATAAATATAAACATGTGGATTACGCCAAGTAACGCGGGAAACCGTACCTTGAATGGTTGCAACGGTATCGTGGTTATACGCGGCTTCGCTGTGGTGAGCGTAGGAGATGCCTACATGTGAACAAATACAGATTAAGGCTAAAAATATAGGTGCTTTATACATTTTAGTTTTTGATAGTGAAGTTTTGGTTGTTTATATAGGGCAGGGCAACCTAGTCGTCGGGGGCATCAGGCTGCCCGATTGCTACTACTTACAAGTAGATAGAATCGAGCGCCAGAATTAAGTAAAGGTTGCCTATAATTGGCCCCAGACTATTTCGCCACCAACGATGGTTGCTACAGGTTTGATTTCTCTAATTTCATCTTCTGGTATGGTCATATAGTCTCGATCAAGAACGACCATGTCTGCAAGTAGGCCAGGGCGTAGCGAACCTGTATAGTTTTCTTGAAACATCAGATACGAATTGGAGCGGGTATGCGCGATAAGCGCGTCTTCACGGCTCAAGGTTTGCTTTAATACCAAATCACCGTTTAGTGCATGGCCAGATACCGCCCACCAAAGTGTTACAAATGGATTGATTTGCGTGGCTTTGGTGCCATCGGTTCCGAGTCCGAATGGTATTCCACTATTTTGAACCATACGCAGCGGAGGTACATCGTAAGCTGCTTCACCCATCTCTTCGATTAGACTATATCGCCGGGGTTGGGTAAGCACAGATACACTGCGCAGTTGCAGGTTCATGCCCATGTGCTTCATGCGTTCAACGGTTTCGCGATCGACAAGGTCACCATGTGTGACAGACCAGCGAAGCTGACGTAGAGGATACACGGCATTAACCTCGTCCATTACATCTAGCAGAACCTTAATGGTACCGGGTTGGGATGCATGCGTTTGTAACTGCCATCCGCCTTTGGCTGTCGCCATTAGGATGCCTTTGGCTGCGGCAATATCTTCTGCAGTAGGCGTTTTTGCATCGAACAAACTGTCCCAGTGAAATGGTGTGTAGTAGATTTCGCCAACACCTATCCGGTCAATCGTTTGGTTACCCTGAAATCCGCGTGAGCTTTCGATTTGCTCAACAATTTCCTGGGCCTGTTCAGGGGTTGAAGGTGCGCCGCCAAATAATGTGTGGAACACACGCACGGTCAACCCAGACTCTTCGGCAACCTTGTGAATGCGATTGTAGGTTTCTTCGTTGATGCCAACCCCACCTGGGTCATACATACCTGTTAGCCCAATGCTATTAAGGTATGTGAACGAAGACTTGATCGCTTCAATTTGTCGTTCTGGTCCGACTGACGGGAACTTCTGGATAGCCTTGGCCACCATTGAAATGCCGCCGTTCATTCGGCCTGTGGCGTTTCCGGCATCAACTCTTACGACATGTGAGGCAAGCCCTTCGCCAGAGCTTTCTGCGCCCTGTACAGCGATATCCATTTGACCGAGCCAAGCGGAGTTAACCAAAGCATGATCATAAGTTGATTGTATGAAAGCGGGTCTATCGGGAGCGACGGCATCTAATTCAGCGAGCGTGAAGTCTGCACGGCTGTCTGCAAATTGATTTTCTGTCCAGCCGCCAAGTGTCATCAACCATTCCCCATCTGACATGGAATCTGCTTTCGTTTTGAGAATTTCTAGCGCTTCTGCACGACTGCTAATACCATCGAGTCGAGCTTCGTTCGGCCAATATTCGGTGGCTCGAAGCATATGCAGGTGATTATCGATTAAACCGGGAATAACTGTTCGGCCGCCTAAGTCGACTTGGCGGGTATCCGCGCCGGCTAGTGCTTGTATAGTTTCATTGCTGCCGATCGCGGTTATTAATTCGCCTTGAATCGCAATGGCTTGCTGTGTTGAAAAAGAGTAATCAACAGTTACGATTTTGCCATTAAATAAAATCGTATCTGGTGCCTCCTGTGCGTGTATTGGCAGTGCGATAGAGGCTAATAATGCTGTGAGAAAGAGTATTGAACGTTTCATAATTGTATAAACCACCCTAGGTCATTGATGAGAGTCTTCGCTGTGAAGTAGTAATTGCCGATGCTACGATTGAATCAAGTAACGGAACTTACCTTTCAGTCGTGCATTTTGGAAGGGAAAGATTTACCTTATTTGGTGATTATCATGACGGTTTATTTTCCCATATGGGTAAGTAGGGCCCCACTTACACGTTTTACTATATCCATAGGCGGATTCATTAAGGATAGCAATATGCAAAATTCGAAATATTTGATCATAGTGACTGTGGCTTTGTTATCGCTCTTCACAAAAGGGTTATTAGCTCAGGATAATGTGCCTATAGCTACTTTAACAATAGGCTCGTCAGCTAATGGCTTGTCACTCGCAGAGCGGTTGGGTTATGCAAGTGACACTAAGCTATTGATAGTGCATGCGGATGACATCGGTTTCTCGCATTCAGCGAATACCGCGACCATGCGGGCTTTTGAAT
>DNHK01000398.1 GCA_003485905.1 Gammaproteobacteria bacterium
CTTTATTTACTCGCTATCCCGAGAGCCAAATTGGGCATCTGCAACCGATGTTAAGACCACCTGAAACCGACCAACTCGATTTTGAAGGCGAACTAGCTGTAATTATAGGAAAACCGGGCAGACGAATAGCGTAGGAAGATGCTCTATCGCATATCGTAGGCTACTCATGCTACAACGATGGCAGCGTGCGGGACTGGCAAAAACACACGGCCCAATTTCTCCCTGGTAAAAGCTTCGTTGGTACCGGTGCCTTTGGCCCGTGGATGGTCACAGCCGATGAGATAACTGACCCCACACAATTGGACCTCTCGACTCGTTTAAATGGCGAGGTAGTTCAATCATCTAGCACTGATTTAATGATCAACAGCATTCCCGTGCTAATCGAGTATATATCCACGATATTTCCGCTAAATCCAGGCGATGTCATCGTAACAGGGACTCCGGGAGGCGTTGGTGCACGACGAACCCCACCATTATTCATGCATGATGGCGATGTCGTTGAAGTTGAGATCAGTCAGATAGGTGTACTACGCAATACAGTACGAGACGAGTAAACGGGTAAATTAACGCCGGGCTCCTCTCAAATTTATTATTGGAAATTACTCGTTCTTGTTACGTGAACATTTTTCCCATTTTATATAAAAAGCTAGAATTGATTAACAATCGGGCTCTTTCGCTAATTTACATCAAAATTCCGTAAATATTTCATATTGTCGATAAAATAAGGTTAATATCCAGATTAACAATATATCGAAAATTTTGGAGCAACTACGGAAAATATTGTGGCAACTGACACTTCTAACTCTATAGATTCAAATCACTCATCTTCAGCTTACGAGAGACTCGAGCAGGATATTCTTACCGGACACTTAAAACCAGGTGAACGGCTTCGCTTAAAAGAATTAATCGAAACCTACAACACTGGAAATAGCCCAATGCGAGAGGCTTTAAGCCGGTTATCAGCTAGAGGTTTGGTTGTTCGAGAAGAGAATCGTGGATTTAGCGTGCCGCACGCTTCCAAGGAAAGTTTAAAGGAATTACTAAAAACTCGTTGCTGGCTCGAAGAGATAGGCTTACGTGAATCGATTACCGCTGGAGGTAGCGAATGGGAAGAAGGCATCGTTTTGGCATTTCATTGGCTCCATCAGGCAACCAATAGCGATGAGTCCTCCAGTGGCCGAAAATCTCCCAAGTGGTCTAAATATCACCTAGGGTTTCATGTCGCGCTAATCTCTGCATGTGAATCAAGTATTTTGATTGATTTTTGCACACAACTACAAGGGCGCAGCTTTCGCTATTCTAACTTGGCTAAAATTAGCAAACACGCGGGTCGAAATGAACTGGAAGAACATCGAGAAATAAAGGATGCCACATTAAACCGAGACGCAGATTTAGCTGTTAGCAAACTACATAAACACTACACCACTACGTTGGAAATACTTCTGGCTAGCGATAGGTTTGACTGATTCAGCTACTAGCAGTAGGTTCAAATAACCCTCCACTCAGTGCGGTCCAATATAAGAAAATTCCGGCTAATATTCTTGTCAGCCAGAAATTAAAGATAGGATTAACCGTAGCTACTTTATCAGCGGTCGGCCATCGGCAGGATTGATGCCGTTGTGAAAGCCACCTTGGTCACGTACTACGTGACCCACACCGTTCTCGTCATATTGAACCCACACTAAACCATGTGGGTTTCCACGCTGTGGCATGTCGATAACTTTCAGCTGTTCTTTGGTAGCAGCATCAAACACATAGATTCGACCTTCGCCGTTACTGGTAACCCACATTTCTTTCCCATCAGGAGAGAGCAGCACGTGGTCAGCCTGATACCCTGAGAAAACAGTATCCAATCCTCGGCCAGATTCTGTGTCCACGACCGTTAAGGTTCGCCCAAGTGCGCCAGTAGCTTCACCTTTATTTGAAACCCAAAGTTCAGTTTCATCCGCATTTAGAGTCCCACCATACGGGCCAATACCGGTTGGCGTAGACCACTCAATCGCACCGGTAGAATTATTGATTTTTGAAACGTTGGCTGACCCGGCGGCAGGAACGTAGAGATAATCGCTGTCGGAATCAATGATAATCCAATCACCTCGAAAACCGCTATAAGGATATTCTGCAACGACTTCCCAAGTCTCTGGATCAAGTTTGGACACCCAATAGGGTAACGACGTCGTCGCTTGCCCAGAAGCTACTCTAGCGGCACCATCTAGCATGCCACCATCATTACCCGGTTGCATTAAGATGTAGATAAACTCGTTGTCGGTATATGCGGTATAACTACTTCCACCAAGATCTTCAGACCGAACTCCGCCGATAATCTGATCAGTTTCCGGGTCGAACAAAAATACATCTAACCCACCCGGGCTAGCGATAAAGGTGTCAATGAGCAAGTACTTATCTTGGAATATCTGTGCATGATGAGTACGCCCACCTACATCTAATTGCTTTATTGGCTGTAAAGTCAACGCATCTACTTTAAGCAAGGTTGCGGGAACTCTTAACGCGCGCCCTCCTTGAGGCGCTACTCCACTACTTGGTCCAATAATGTATACGTAACGGGCATCGGGAGTTAACACCGTAGTATGTACCGCACCACGCAATTCTTCTGGCATGGCCCCTGACACGATAACCTCTTTAGTGTCAGCATCACCAATCACAACCTGGGTGTAGTTTGAAGGCTCGACATCGCGCACCCGACGAGCCGTCGTCCCAATATTTTGATAGAAATAAGTCTTTCCAGGCTCTGGGCTGAACACCGCTTCACCATTGTCATAAGTAGCAAGCTCTGTCACTTGATAGTCTTGCTTCAAACTTCCAGTCTTAGCTTTACGTTGCCAATCTTCAACAACCGTATCAAACGACTGTATCTCAAGCACTTTTTTATCTCGTGCTGTCAATGCAAAAACTGTCGCGTCTGCTTTTGCGGCAAGCATCGCGGTGAGCTCTGTCCGCCAACCGTTAACGTCATCTAGGCTTGTAGAGTTCCCACCTAGATCTCTAATATATACAGACAATGCTAAAAGATCGTCAACACTGGGATTTAACTCACTAACAATAACGGCCATTTGTGGATTGGAGTCCAGCTGCTCCTGAATATCCAAAGGCGTTGGCCCGTTAAGCAAGGTTGGTCCTACACCGCCTGATGCATCATCGGAATGACAGACCCAACATGAAACCCGCTCGAAATAGAGTTCCTTGCCCTTGGCGCTCATTGCTTCAAGGTCTATCGTGCTATCCATCTGAGCAAATACCGGGCCCACAAGGAAAGTTAAAATACCTAAGAGTAAAGAAAGTTTTTTGCGGTTCATAATTACCCCAGTAAGCGCGCGCGAGTGCGTAGATTTACGAATTCCGGATGCTTGTTATTTCGTAAATATGTCGATCTTTAGCTTATTTTCGATAATTCTAACACCCCAAATAGACTCTATGCTAATTTATGCGCCTTGCTAACAAAAATACCATGCATGCTAAGTCCTCACTTCGACTATCGCAGTGCCGACTAGTTACCCGCAATCAAATATGATGCAGTGAGTAATGTCTAATCTTAAAGCTGCTTTATATCTATAGGTTAGCGATTAGTTCGTCGTCAACAAAATAGCAATTCACCTGCACTCACCTGAGGAGAGTAACTTATGTCATTTCTAAAGAACCCAAAACTCTGGGCTAACGTGGCCTTAGTTGCCAGCATTACCTGTATCTTGGCAGTTATTGCATCGATTGTAGGAGTTAGAATGGATGCAATGGGCTTTCGTACCGCGACATCCATACTGCGTACCGTAGTACAGGCCGGATTGATAGTGTTTGTGCTCGCAGCGTTAACTATGCTCCTTTCACGCACTAACCGAACTGCAAGAAATCGAAGTGCTCTTGCAGCTGCGCTAGTTGTAATCCCATTGGCAGGTATTATTAGCGTTCAGCCAGCCGGGACTCCATTATTTGCAGGCGCGCCTCCTGGCCCGCCCGTCACAGGAATGGCTGGAACGCCTTCTCAAGGAATGGCTGTGGGCATGGGCGTAGGAATGGGTGGTGGTGCAGCTGGGCGAACCCCACCACTAAACGACATTTCTACTGACACACAAGATCCACCCTTGTATAACGCTGTCATCCCTCACCGTCCACAAGGAAGTAATACAGTCGAGTACCCGGGCGCAATTGCTGCACAGACACAAAAACAATTATTTCCGGATATTGCCCCAATTGAATCTGAGCTCTCTATGGATGATGCGATACAGCGCGCTCTGCGAGTTGCTGAAGATATGGGCTGGGAAATAATTGCGCAAGGCCTTACTGATGGCGTAATCGAAGCCGTAGCGACAACAAGATTCTTTGATTTTCAAGATGACGTAGTAATTAGGGTACGCGCAAACGGAACTGGAAGTATTGTCGATATACGTTCGCACTCTAGAATTGGCAGAGGAGATCAAGGCAAAAATGCTGGACGCGTGCGCGATTTCATAGCGGCGTTTTAGATAATTACTCAGAAGGCAGATTTACAAGCTAACGGGCGAAGAAAACTTTTCAACGCCCGCTATATTCTAGTATTAGCTATGTTAACTGCACAGCTAATTCGTTTATAATCGCATATCCCTAAATGTTATAAGTTTTATCGACTTTTTGACTAGAGTGCTATCGAAACTTTGTCAAAACCCTCATAAAAATTATGATGTTTAACTTGGGACACTGAATATTTAGCACTCCCCCTATCGAATTATCAATCAGGAGAAACTGAAATGACTAAAGTCGCTGTAGTTGGTTATGGCGTAATCGGGCAGCGCTTGGCGGATGCTGTTGCCGCGCAAGATGATATGGAACTGGTCGGAATTGCCGACCTCGCCCCTACAATTACCCTACGTGCACTGGTTGAGCGCGGCATGCCCTATGATCTTTATTGTGCTGTTCCTGGCCAGGAACATAATCTTGAAGACGCAGGTATTCCGGTAACAGGCACTCTGGAAGAACTAATTCAAAAAGTAGATATCGTATTAGACGCGACTAGCCCCGGGATTGGCGCTAAGAACAAAGCTCTTTATGAAAAACATGGTAAAAAAGCGATTTTTCAGGGTGGCGAGAAAAATGACATCGTTGATGTGTTTTTTCACGGATATGCAAACTACCCAAAAGGCGTTGATGCCGACTTTCTGAAACTGACCTCATGTAATACGACTGGCTTAATCAGAACGGTCCACTGGCTAGACCAAGCTGTTGGTGTAGAAAAGGCGGCAATTACTATCATCCGCCGCGTGGCTGATCCAGGTGATACATTCCGAGGCTTAACCAACAACCTGCAAATCGAACCAGTCCCAAATCATCAGGCGGTAGACCTAATGACGATTATGCCGCACGTTGATTGCACGGGTGTCTTGGTGCACACGCCGGTAACTCACGGCCATATCATTAGTATTGTCGCGAAGACTAAAAAAGATATATCTCCCGAAGAAGCGATTGCATTGTTTAAGACGCATCCACGCATGAAGGTAGTCAAAATAGCTGATGGGTTCGATTCTAATGGAGCTTTTTTCCGATATGCTCGGGACAAAGGCAATATGCGCGCGGACATGTACGAGGTTGGTCTATGGGAAGAAACAGTCGCCAAATCTGGTGATGACTTAATTTTCTCAATTAACATTCCTCAAGAAGCCATTACTATCCCTGAAACGATAGATGGGATTCGCGCTGCAACGGGCATGCAAACCGACGGTGCTGAAGCTGTAGCTTTGACTAACAAATATTTGAATATGAGCGCCCCTGGATAGCGTTCATGACTGATATTAGTAAAATTCATTCGATTGATGAAGGAGCGTTCGCTGGAAAGCGAGTGCTCCTTCGAGTCGACATTAATTGTCCAATTGACAAGCAAACCGGCAAAATTGCCAATGACAACCGAATCGTCAAAAGTATCCCCACGATTAAGGATTTAATGGATAAAGGCGCTCGACTTGCCATTATTGCGCATCAGGGCGATACGACCGATTACGCTTCTCTGATTAGCTTGAGCGAGCACGCAACCCGATTGAGTGCCGCACTAGGAAGGCCGGTTGGTTTTATCGAAGACGTAGCTGGCCCAGCAGCAGTAGACAAAATAATGGCGCTTGGCGATGGCGAAGTTATACTGCTCGATAACTTGCGTTATCTAACGGAAGAAGTTTCAACTTTTGAAGACAGCGTGGCGCAGGACCCTGCCGATATGGGAAGCTGTTATCTAGTGCGCAGACTAGCACCGGTTTTTGATAGCTACGTGAATGATGCCTTTGCAGCAGCCCACCGAAACTCGCCATCGATGGTAGGGTTTCAAGAAGTGCTGCCTTCTTATGCTGGTCGATTATTAATGCAGGAACTAGCAGCCTTGCAATCAATCACCGACAACCCAGCTAGACCTTGCATCTATATGTTAGGTGGCTCACGCGCAGGCGATGCCTTCGGCATGATAGAACAGGTATTGAAAGATGGCTCCGCTGACCAACTCCTATTGAGTGGCTTAGTCGGTCAGATCTTCATGATGGCGGATGACATTAATATTGGTAAGTCGTCAGCCGGTTTCATACGTCACAAGGGCTTCGAGCAATACATAACGCCAGCTAAGGAATTTCTTAGCAATTATCGCGATAAGATATCGTACGCAGGTGATGTTGCGGTAGACGTTGATGGAAAACGAAAAAATGTTAGCTTGAATGACGTTACTGATGATCAGGATATATCTGACATCGGAGATCAAACCATTGAAGATTACGTAGCCGCAATTGCTGCTGCAAAAACCATTTTTGTAAATGGCCCGGCAGGCATTTACGAAAGTGAACTGTTTGAAAAAGGAACCAAGTCACTCTGGAATGCGGTCGCGGACTCAAATGGATTCTCTGTGATCGGGGGTGGTGATTCCGTCACATCGTTTGCCAAATACACAGAGCTCTCGAAACTAAACTACGTTTCAACAGCAGGTGGGGCATTAATCAGATATTTATCGGGCGTTCGACTACCTTTACTGGAAGCAATATCTAAATAGTATTTATAGAATTGTCAGACTAAACGATTCGATCCAGTTATGAGCTTCAGCGGCAGCAAACACTATATTTCAACCGACGATCTAAGTTTAGCGGTAAATTCTGCTGTTGTTTTAGAACGCCCATTGCTGATTAAGGGCGAACCCGGCACGGGTAAAACAATGCTTGCTGAAGAAGTAGCTGGCGCGCTGAACAAGCGTCTCATTACCTGGCATATAAAATCTACTACCAAGGCGCAACAAGGGCTTTACGAGTACGATGCAGTATCTCGCTTGCGTGACTCACAGCTTGGAAAAGAAAACATCAACGATATTGCGAATTACATAAAAAAAGGCAAACTTTGGGAGGCATTTACCTCTGATGAGCAAGTCGTATTACTCATCGATGAAATTGATAAAGCTGACATTGAATTCCCTAATGATCTTCTTGTTGAAATCGACAAAATGGAATTTTATGTTTACGAGACTGGGGAAACCATTCGCGCTAAGCACCGCCCTATCATTATAATTACGAGTAATAACGAAAAGGAATTACCAGATGCATTTTTACGCCGCTGTTTTTTCCATTTTATTAATTTCCCGGACCGGGAAACAATGGAAGCAATCATCGCCGTCCACCACCCAGACGCGAAAAAGGACCTAGTCAGTGAAGCACTGGACGTATTTTTTCAGATTCGAGATGTCCCAGGAATCAAGAAAAAGCCTTCAACTTCTGAGCTCATCGACTGGCTAAAACTGCTACTTGCTGACGATATTCGCCGTACCAGGCTGAACGAGCCAAATATCAAACAAAAATTGCCCCCGCTCTATGGCGCGCTATTAAAAAATGAACAGGACGTAGATTTATTGGAGCGACTGGCCATTGCAGAGGAACAAAACCAACAAGTTTCAATGCAACCTTGATCGGTTAATAAGTACTTCGATCTTTGTAGAGCATGTTACTAGATTTTTTTGATAGCCTTCGCGACCAAGGACTGCCGGTTACATTTCGCGAGCTTTCTGATCTTATTTCCGCACTTGAGCAGCACCTGGTATTTGCTGATTTAGAAAATTTTTACTATTTAAGTCGAACTTGCATGATCAAGGATGAGAAACACTTTGATAAATTCGATTTGGCATTTAAGGCCCACTTTTCTGAGATTGAAGAATTTGATGGCCGGTTCGATAAGCTACGAGAGCTAGAAATACTCAGTCAGATGTTTCGTGAAAATCAAGCTATTAAAGAAGACGGTGAAGACGGTGATTTTGGCACTTTACGCGGCCTGGCAGAGACCTGGGATAAAGGCTCAGATACGACGTACGACGGATATTTTGGACGTAATAAAGGTGTTGGCACCGCGGGCACCTCCCTGGCCGGCAGTACCAATGTGGACTCCGGAGCAAACCCCACTAGCAGTACCGATATAGGTAAGGGTTCCGTTAAACCCTGGGATCATCGCTACTTTAAGGAGTTGGATGGTAGTGTTCAACTCGGTACACGGAATATTAAAATGGCTATGCGGAGACTGCGTCGATTTGCGCGTAGCGGTGCCAACGAAGAACTTGATCTGGACGGGACCATTCAGGCGACCGCAAAAGATGCCGGGTTACTCAACATAAAAATGCGCCCCGAGCGCCACAACTCGGTAAAAATCCTCCTTCTTTTTGATATTGGTGGTTCAATGGATGCCCACACCAAAACGTGCGAAGAATTATTCAGCGCTGCGCGATCTGAATTCAAGTATATGGAGTATTTCTACTTCCACAATTTTATCTATGATTTCTTATGGCAAAACCACGACATGAATCAGGGCGAACTCATCTCTACCTTTGACTTGCTGCGCAAGTATGCGTCAGACTACAAAGTAATAATTGTTGGCGATGCGGCTATTGGTACGCATGAGATAACTAGACCGGGCGGAAGTGTTGACTTCCCAGACAGCGAACCCGGTGCTACTTGGCTAAAACGGATTACTGCTCAATATGATAATGTGGTCTGGCTAAACCCAGAACCCTACGCCTATTGGCACTACAGCGAGTCTACAAGAATGATTCGAGCATTGATGCACGAGCAAATGTATCCTATGACACCCAACGGTATCGAGAACGCTATGATCTACATGAGCCGCTAGGTAATATGCACAAGAATATAATGAATATACGATCACTCAGTTTTACTTTTCTTCTTTTCTCGGCCGTCGCCGATGCTCACCACTCTCAATCCTATTTTTCCAAGGAGTTTTCTCAAGTAACAGGCACTATCCTGCAACTCGACTGGCGAAACCCGCACATTAGGTTCAATTTAGAGTCTATCAACAGCGACGGTAAACAGGAGGTATTACGAATTGAGACTAACTCCATCTATTACCTCGAGCGTGCCGGCATAACCAAAGACCGGATTAATGTCGGGGACAAGGTAACCGTAGGCGGATACGCATCGATTAAAGCCGGTGGCGAATTTCTGGGTGCAGAACTA
Organism: Gammaproteobacteria bacterium; assembly: GCA_003485905.1. GTDB lineage: Bacteria > Pseudomonadota > Gammaproteobacteria > Arenicellales > Arenicellaceae > UBA10349. Next base: position 9,456 of record DNHK01000398.1, read on the forward strand.
CAGTTGCCCGATGGTGAAAACTTACTGTTGATACGAGATGGAGTAACTACGCTATTTAGCGACATTGTTCAAAATACACTAAGAGAAAATAAAGGGATATTTCGCGTTTGGAGCATTCCTCAAAACAATAATAGGGAGTTATATACCCCTCTCACAGCTGCCGCCGAAGCCAAGATGCAAGAGTTTGACCTACTAAATAACTTTACCACTCGTTGTGAGCCAGGCGGCATGCCAAGACTTATGTGGTATCCACACCCATACGAGTTCGAGGATTTAGGCAATCAGATTTTATTACGCACCGAAATGTACGATGCAGTGCGAACTATACATATGGATAGATCAACACCGCCTGATGGAGAACCACATTCCCGTCTGGGCTATTCGGTGGGTCATTGGGAGGGCTCAGAACTAGTCGTCAAAACAAGCCTTCTAAATTGGGAATACTACGACACTCGTGGTATTCCTCAAAGTAAGTTGGCCGAAGTGGTTGAGCGATACACCATAAGTAATGATCAAAGCCGATTAGACTATTTTATAACCACTACTGACCCTGAAACATTTACTGAACCGGCCACTATTAAAGGACATTGGCTCGCACTAGGCGAAACTATTAAGCCATACAACTGCGAAGTCTACTAAATACATCAAAGTATAAGCCGATTAATTCTGCGAATATCCCCGTCGAATAAGAGGGTTAAGTAGCCGATTAAAAAAACCGGTGAACTGAAGTGGCGCTTCGGATACCGCCAGGCATATACAATCTTTATCACGAGTAGCAACAGGGGTGTGCACATGGTGTGAATTACGTATAAGGAAATCACCCTGCTGATAGAGACCGTCCTCATCTGAGAAACTACCTTCTAAAATAACCGTATACTCGTCCCCTAAATGAGAATGCGTCGTTGCTGAACCGCTAGGTTTGATTTTCAATAATTCAATTTTTGCACTTTCGCCATCCCGAAATAGCTCAATATTATGAATACTCCTAGCAACTCGTTGCCAAGACAAGTTCTGATAACTGGTTTTGACAAATTGACGTAAACATACTGGTATAGAACTATCGCCATCATAAGCCACATCGTGGTCATCGCTTTCGATACTATCAAGCCTCTCGTCAATCTCTTTAAGTACTGCATTCTTTACATCGCATGACACTTTTGCTGGATTAAGCTGTTGTAGAAGCTCGCCCCCAACCTTGTCTAAACGTTGCAAATTTTGACAACAGCTACCACAGAACTCTATATGTGCCGCAACGCACAAAGCCTGACCGAGTGGCAAACTACCAGCAGAATAAGAAGACAAAAGCTCCTCGCCTGGGTGATTCCTAATCATTCCATCACTACCTCGCTACCAGAACTTGCATTTTCTTAAGCGCCAAACGGACACGCGACTTTACTGTTCCTAAGGGTAAACTTAATTCAGCACTAACCTGTTTGTGCGTCTTTCCTTCTAAATAGACTTTGTTCAATATTTGCGCCTGTTCCGTAGGCAAACTTTTCAGCCCGCTCTTAATATTATCTCTCAGCCGACCCTGGTGTGCTAAAAGAAAAGGACTCGGGCTATCATCTACAATTTGACTAAATATTTCCGTGGGGTCAACACCACTCGAAAATCGACCGTTTCTCCTCAAATAATCAATTCGGCAGTTCCGTGCGAGTGTAAATAGCCAGGTATTAATATTTGCAAGTAACGGGTTGTAGCTTTTAGCTTTCAACCAAACACGAATCATAACTTCCTGCACGAGTTCATCAGCAACCAAGTCAGCTCCTGGCTCCTGAGCGAGGCTATAAGCCCGAATCAATGGGGCGTAGTGATCAAATAAAATTGTAAATGCCTGTTTATCACGAACATTCGCAACTAAAGCAATGCACTCGCTGAGCAATTCAACTTTATTATTCAGTTTGCTTGGTCGATCCACGGGTTCCAATTCAGCACCTAAACTTCATTAACTAAGAACTATACGCTCATGCCAAATTTTTGGATCACTTGAATGATCCAAAAAAGCAGTTACTGCGTATCTTACTAATTAGCACGCTCCAACAACCACTAAACAAGAACATTAGACATGACTAGCAATAATGCCCTAATAGAGTCCTTTAAATGTGGCTATCAAGATCTGCTCAAAACAGATTGTAGCCAACTCGACCTCTTTTATGCTCAAGATCTTTTATTTAAAGACCCGATTCATGAGATTCGAGGCCTAGTAGCTCTAGAAGATTACTTAATCAACCTAAGTTCAGAATTACAAGAGTGTCGTTTCGAATACCTTGATCAACTAATTTCAGATCAGGCTGCGTACATTAAATGGGTAATGCATTTTAGGCATCCGAAACTTGGTAGCAAGTTGATTGATGTTCGTGGTGTAAGTCATCTCAAATGGACTGACAAGATAGATTTTCATGAGGACTTTTACGATATGGGAGCAATGCTATATGAGCAAGTCCCACTAATCGGAAGTGTTACACAATGGCTTAAACAACGACTCGCCAATTAACTGTTCCCGTTTAGATCATGTCTAACCAAGATAAAAACACTAATATTCCGACTAATGTAACCTGGATTACCGGTGCCAGTAGCGGTCTTGGGTTGAAGCTCGCTCAGGCGCTGGCAAAACAAGGCGACCTAATAATCGCTAGCGCAAGAGACGAAAGTGCCCTCGACGTCCTGAGTAAATCAACCCCCAATATTATCCCTCTACCTTGTGATATTACCGACAAGGCAAGTCTTCTATCCGCAGCCACGTATATACGCGAAAATTTTTCGAGTCTTGATCGAATTATTCTAAATGCAGGAACCTGTGAATACCTCAATTTCCCTGATCCCGAATGGGCCGCAATCAGACGAGTCATGGAGGTAAATTATTTTGGCACCATTAGTTGTCTGGAAATAGCACTACCGCTTCTACGGGCAAGCAAATCTCAACCACATATTGCAGTCATCGCCTCACAAGCCTCGCTTGCCCCATTTCCACGGGCAGAAGCTTACGGAGCATCAAAAGCGGCTTTACAATATTTCTTCGACAGCCTACGAATCGATATGGCATCAGAAAATATAGACGTAACAATTATAAATCCGGGATTCGTAGATACACCGCTAACTCGCAAAAATAATTTTAAAATGCCGTTTCTAATCGATGCCGAAAACGCAGCTAAGCGAATCACGAGGTGTATTAGAAAGCACCCTCGTGAGATCAATTTTCCACGAAGGCTCAAATGGATTCTAATGCTTTCCAATGTGATGCCTGTGACGTGGGATAAATTGGTTGCAATCAATCTACCCAGCCGTAAGCCCATTCCAAGAAGAAGTACCAATAAACAATGAAAGTAGCAATCATTGGTGGTGGCATTTCTGGGCTAACGGCCGCGTATTACTTAAACCCTCAACATCAAATAAGTATTTACGAAAGTGCGAATAAAATTGGAGGACACACTGCAACGGTAGATATTACTCACGCTGGCCAAGACTACGCAATTGATACGGGATTTATAGTCTATAACGACTGGACTTACCCTAACTTCATTAAACTATTGGACGAACTAAATGTCGATTCTCAGCCAACCGAGATGAGCTTCAGCGTGCGATGTGATGATAGCGGAATCGAATATGGAGGCAGCAATCTAAACACTCTATTTGCACAACGTAGCAATATTTTCAAACCAGCCTTCCATAGAATGATCCGCGATATCGTTCGGTTTAATCGTGAAGCAATACAGGATCTCGATGATGGCCAACTACCGGCAGGAATGACTTTGGGTAACTACCTCGAGTCAAACTGTTATAGCGAAAGTTTTATCTATCAATACGTTTTACCGATGGGTTGCGCCATCTGGTCTGCATCTACAGAACGGATGACAGAGTTCCCTATACGATTCTTTATTCAGTTTTTTAAGAACCATGGGCTACTTAGTATAAAGAACCGACCGCAGTGGCGAGTTATAAAGGGAGGGTCCCGAAATTATTTGTCACCCCTAACCAAAAGCTTTAAAGACTCCATTTCTGTAAACGCTTCGGTAAAGTGCGTGCGCCGCCGGGGTGCAGGTATCGAACTCGTCATGAATCATGGTCAGATATTGAAGTATGACCAAGTTGTTATTGCTTGCCATAGTGATCAAGCACTAGCACTACTAGACGATCCTACGGAGGAAGAACGTTCCGCTCTTTCCTCGATTCCTTACCAGCAAAACGACGTTGTACTGCACACGGATGAGAGCCTACTTCCGCGCGCGCGCAGAGCATGGTCCAGTTGGAATTACTTGCTTAAGAAACGCTTTCAAGAACGCGCAGTGTTGAGTTATGACATGAACATATTGCAGGGTATCTCATCGAAAACGACATTTTGCGTTACGTTAAATGCAACAGACCTGATATCCGAGAACAAAATAATTGAAAAATTCCACTATAGCCACCCAGTATTCTCTCTCGAATCCATTAGTGCCGCAGAACGCATAAATCAATTAAATGGCACACTTAATACCTGGTTTGCTGGCGCATATTTGGGCAATGGCTTTCACGAAGATGGTGTGAAGAGTGGCCTTCGAGTCGCGGAACTTATCAACATATTACCCAACCTAAACAAACAGAATAACAAACCAAAAGCTGCCGCATCAGCCTATGCATAGCGCGATTTATAAAGGCTTATTGCGACATCGTCGGTTTATCCCGTTAGATCACAAATTTAGCTATAAAGTGTTTATGGTCTATCTCGATCTGGACGAAATCGATAAGGTTTTATCTATGACGAGATTCTGGTCACGGAAAGCTTGGCGTCCGGCAAGATATGAAAGAAGTGATTTTCTCGGTGACTCACAAATATCTCTGCAATCAGCAGTTCGTGAAAGGATTTATGAAGAAACTGGTAGACGTCAAAAGGGACCGATACGCATGCTAGCTAATCTTCGATATTTCGGGTTCAACATTAATCCAATTACCTGCTATTACTGTTTTGACGAGCAAGAAAATCTTGAAACTATTGTTGCAGAGGTTACTAACACGCCTTGGAAAGAGCGCAAAAGTTATGTTTTAACCTGTGATCCAAAAAGACAATTCCAACGTATAAATTTTCAGAAATCGTTACATGTATCACCGTTCAACCCCATGGACATGACCTATCGCTGGACAAGCAATAATCCTTCAGAAAGATTGAGCCTAAACCTGGAAGCTATGCTGTCAGGCGATACGTATTTAGATGCAACGTTGATCTTAAAACGTCACCCAATACATGCACGCTCGTTAAAAATCATACTTCTGCAATACCCTTGGTTCACAGCAAGGATACTAGCTGCAATATATTGGCAAGCCTTACGACTAGGCGCTAAAAATACCCCATTTCACACTCATCCCAAGCTTGTAAATCAAGTGCGAAGCAATAACCGTTAGTTCAAAATTTTAGTTACTTTATATGACGTACTTAAATAATCTCAATCTAGAAGTAGAAAATTCTACTCGCCTATTCTCGAAGATCGCGCGTAAAAAACTGGAGGACCATTTGATGGCAATCCCCCGCGGTGTTTTGACGATAGACAATGGTAAAAGTATCAAAACCTTCGGAACTAAAAAATCGGAGA
>DNHK01000091.1 GCA_003485905.1 Gammaproteobacteria bacterium
CACCCAAAAGGTTTCCCGATCTATTTACGGGAAATAATCGGTCTCCAGCGAGTTTTACGCATCGGCTGCGCGTTGCAAAACCTTAACTGCGGAGTATGTAGATACGCTGTATGGCACGAGATATGTCAATGCTACTCTTAGCCAATCCCCGCTTTCCATAGTGCCTTCGACAATTGAATCACCGTGGTTAATTACCGCGAGTATTGTGCCAACAATCAAAGCAACTTTAATGGCAGTTTTGACTATTCCAGGTCGACAAGCATATTGTATATAGCGGTGAATTTTCATACCAATGTGTTGTTCTTCAAGGGTGGTAGAATAGCTAACCACAAGGCCGGATATCTAGCGCAAGCGAAAGCTACCTTTACCACTGAAACTTAACGTTGTTAATCGTACCAGCAAATTCAAATTCTCTGCCTAACTAAACGTAAGTGAATCTCGCCAAAGATCAATAAAGTTCCCGTAGACCATTGCCTCTAATACTAGTTCTGATGCCAGTACGTAACGCTGGAGATTATCTCAAACAGGCAGTCACGAGTATATTGCTGCAAACCCACACAAAAATAAAACTCCTCATCGTTGATGACCACTCAACTGATGCCGCTATCGAGCAACTAACGCCAAACCCCAGAATCAAAGTACTCAAGAATCCTAAAAATGGAATAGTTTCGGCTCTAAATCACGGCCTAGAACACGCGATAGCAGAAGTAGATTGCGAGTACATAGCGCGCATGGATGCGGACGATATCGCTCACCCCCAAAGACTCGAGAAACAACTGGCCTACCAAAAAAATAATCCGGATATCGACATTATTGGTACCAAAGTGAAAATGTTTGGAAATAGTCTCGGCGACGGCTACCGCCACTATGAAGAATGGATTAACGGATTAACAAAACCAGAAGAAATATCGCTGAACATTTATGTGGAAAGCCCGATTCCACATCCAACCGCATTTGCGCATAAGAAAATTTGGCGCAAACTTGGTGGGTATTTAGATCATGGCTGGCCTGAGGACTACGACTTATGGCTCAGAGCCCATCTACAGAAAATGCGCTTTGGCAAACCGCAAGAAGTACTCCTTGATTGGCGTGACCACAAATCCAGACTTTCGAGACAAGAAAATCGTTACGCTAAAAAATCCTTTTATCATGCAAAAATATATTATTTCACTAAGCAATCCATCGCCAAACAGGTTCGTATATGGGGCACTGGGCCCACCGCAATGTTAGTGCACGACCAACTTGCTAAGCACGACGTCACAACAATCAACTTTATCGATATTTCAGAAAAAATGATTGGCCGAAAAAAACGCAACAAAAACGTAGTAAGTGGCTGGGGGCTTATAAAAACCACAGAATTTTTGCTCGTCGCGGTAGCCGCGCGCGGAGCACGAGACGAGATTAGGGATTACTTAAAATCCCAAGGTTTCAGCGAAGGTCAAGATTATCTTTGTGTTGCATAAAGTGGATTGCACAAAACGTACCACCCAAAGCAGGATCTGATTAGATTTAAGAAACCGGTTCAAAACCATAAAGTGCTTCGGGGTTTTCAACCAATATTTTTTTGCGTAGCAGCTCATCACTAACCCAATCGGCAAGCATATCCATTAATTTCCCATCGTTCGGCATGTTGCCCTTGAAAACCGGATGCGGCCAATCAGTTCCCCAAATAATACGTTCTTTATTTGCTTTGATGAGTGCTGTAGCGAAGGGATGTACATCTTCATAGGGTGGCCATTCTGAAGTCGCAATTCGATAGGACCCAGATAATTTTGCCCAGCACTTTCCCTCACGCACTAATTCTAGAAACTCCTGAAAACCTGAATGATTTATGCCATTGTCTGTTTTCATGTAGCCTAAATGCCCAACCACAACATCCACCGCCATACTGTTCAACGTTTGATACAGATCTTCGAACGTATGCACATGAATGAGTACTTCCAAATGCCAGCCAAGAGGCTTAATGCGTTCGGTAAACTCTCTTACCGCTGCAATATTCTCAAAGGGCATACCGCCTTTGTCGACCAAATTCACGCGGGCACCACGAACGCCCTGCTGGTGCAATTGCTCAAGCTGCTGGTCGGTCATTTGTTGATCGACCGCTGCGACCGCACGAAACGCATCACCCATTTTCTTAACCCCATCAAGCATGCATTTATTGTCTATACCGTAAACACTGGGCTGAGTTAGAACTGCACGGTTGATACCACCAAGCGATTGCAACACATGTAAATAGTCGGCCAAAGTGGCATCTGGCGGGGTATAGCCTCGTCTGGGCGAATAAGGATAATCTGCTTCAGGCCCAAAAATATGGGCATGGCAGTCTATCGCCCCTTCAGGTACTACAAATTTCGTTTTTTGCGGGTCAGGGTCGGGACCCTGGCAAAATGGATACTGATTACTGTTCATGCAAGCATTAAGAGTTTGAAAAAGACGCGACATACTCCCATAAAATCGAAGTAGTGGTCTATGCAAATTTACTAGATTTTACTATCCGACATTTGCCGGAAAAATAACTTATGCACGCACTCGCATTGACCAATGAAATACTTCGTTACTAGTCGTTCCTTTACATCAACTCCGATCTAATGCATTCTTTTTGGTCGATTACCTGTGTTTGCCGATATGTTGTGCCGGGACATGTTCAACCTGAACAGACGAGGAATAATGATGATTAAGCTGAATAAAGTATTAAACCAAATATTTCGCAGCGCAAAGAGAATTACCAGGGTAGGTTTTTTTGCAACGATAGCAATAATCATTGCTTGCAGCGATAGCACAGAAACTGAGCAGGTGACCGACACAGACATGTCGGCCCAACCCGATGCAGTTGAAGTTCCATCACTTGAAAGCTTATCTAATGATATTACGGGCATAGTAAGTAGCTCGGCAGGAACAGAAGCTGGTGTATGGGTAATCGCTGAAACTGATGAACTGGACACCTTTTACGCCAAAATCGTAGTTACAGACAATAATGGACGATTTCTGATTCCGGACCTTCCACCAGCTAATTACAATGTTTGGGTGCGGGGTTATGGCCTAAGCGATTCTGAGAAAATCGTTAGTCAACCTGGAAAAACGGTTGAGCTTAGTGCCGTTACCGCTGCCACCCCGGCTGCCGCCGCCGAAATTTATCCAGCGGCCTACTGGTATTCCATGATGCATTTGCCACAAGAGGAAGAATATGGGGTTGTGAATGGGGGCAAAAATGCGTATCTAATGTGGATGAAAAACATGGGTTGCGTCGGATGTCACCAGTTAGGACAACTCGCAACTAGAACCTTACCGACCAATATTGGAGAATTTGACTCTTCCACTGCAGCATGGATGCGAAGAATATCCTCAGGTCAAGCCGGTGATGACATGGCTAACCAGATGGCTCGTGTTAGTGGTGGACTAGGTGCGAAATACCTCGGTGATTGGACAGACCGTATTGCTGCAGGAGCATTACCACACGCAACTCCCGAGCGACCAAGCGGCGTGGAGCAAAATGTAGTTGCTACGGTTCGCGACTGGTCTAACGAAAAAGCCTATATGCATGATCTCTCGGGCACTGATCGACGCGACCCAACGGTTAACGGTTACGGTAAATTGTATGGTGCTCCAGAATTAAGTACCGACGAAATGCCCATTCTCGACCCTATTGCGAATACAGATACTGTGCAGCTTGTACCCACGCGTGACGAAGACACACCGACCACTAACGAAGATCCAGTTATCGCGCCTTCTCCCTATTGGGGTGAGGAAGCAATTTGGGATAGCCATGCAAATATACATAACCCAATGCTAGATCAAGACGGTCGCGTATGGTTGACCTCGAGAATTCGTGGCCCAGAA
>DNHK01000160.1 GCA_003485905.1 Gammaproteobacteria bacterium
TCCAAGGATTCGGAGTTGGCATTTTCTATCAATGCAGAAAAAGAATTTGATTTCGGTGTTGTCAAGATGGGCTTCAAAAGTAAGGATCGTGAAAAAGATGTTGATGATTACATCATAGTTTACCAAGCTGATTCGACACTGGCTGACTTTGATCCCCAGACGCTGGACTGGAGAATACCGGGTCAAACCTTTAGCCCACAGGCTAATCCGGATCTCATTTATGGGTTGCGTGATCAAGTTGACGCTTTGGATGTTGACTTTAGCGACGCAGTCTCCAGAGATTTTGTAACCGAAGAAAAAGTAAACGCAGTCTTTATCCAAAACACATATTCCTGGGACAAAGGGGTTCTGGTTACAGGCTTTAGGTACGAAGATACATCAACGGATTCAAGTGCATTTGATCAAGATGGAAACGTTGTGCTGGCTAGCAGTGATCATTCTTTCTTTGCCCCCAGTATTAATGTTAAGTATTTCTTGACCGACCAGTGGACGTTACGAGGTGCCATATGGAAGGGATTGTCGCGACCAGGATTTCAAAAGACTGCTCCGAAACTGAATTATAACAATGATGGTGGGGATATCAGTGGCAGCGCAGGTAACCCTAACTTAAAGCCCTATGAGGCCACCAACTTCGATGTGTCGCTGGAATTCTATGGCGATGATATGACCTTTGTCAGTGTCGGATTATTCAGAAAGGATATTAAGAACGCCATATACCCCAAAATCTATAAGACAGCGACCTTTATGGGCGTTACCTTTAATGATGATGTAAAGACTTGGGAAAATGCGGATGATTCTACGATCGATGGTCTTGAGCTCAGCCTTCAATATGGCTGGGAAAACGGAATGTATTTCGCGGGTAATATCACATTAACCGATGGCGAAAGCACCTTTTCTCCTACTGATGACACATCGTTTACGACGCCATTTAGAAAGCTTGCCGATGAAGCTGCCAATATCAGCATAGGCTACGACAAAGGTCCCTGGGATGTTCGATTGGCTGCCAATTATAGAAGTGATTACCTGGATTGGCTGTCTGATGAAGGCGATGATATTGATAATGTTTCAGCCAATAACTCAAGATTCGTTGATGCCTATATGCAAGTTGATTTAACAGCAAAATATAAAGTGACTGACTCAATGGAAATAAAATTTGAAGCAGTGAATATGGGTAACGAGGAAGAGTATTACTATTGGGGCGATGAATCTCAGCTGTCTCAATATGATCTCTTTGGAAGAAATTACTCAGTAGGTTTCACCTACAAGTTCTAGCTCTCCCCCGGGAAAGTGCGATACTTTGTTTCCCACTCTGACCGCTGTAACCATAGTATTGGTTGCAGCGGTTTATTATTAAGGGATTGAAGAGTTTCAGAATAAATTAATCTGCGTTTTTACTAGGACATGTTTATATGACATCACAAATCTGCAATAAAATTATACTGGTGGGCCTTGTTTTATTTATTGGAGCCTGTAGTCAATATCCGGCGGTAACAGCCAAATTTGAAACACCACAGGTAACAACCCATGATGACGCGGCAGACGATCCTGCCATTTGGGTCGATGTTGAACGGCCTGAAAATTCACTGATTTTTGGAACCGACAAAAAAAGTGGCGTACATGTCTATAATTTGCAGGGCCAGGAAATCGGCTATACAGAACTTGGCGATATTAACAATATTGACCTCCGCAGCCAGGGCGGTGTGACCAAAATAGTGGCTTCAAATCGAACCAACGAGACTATAGACCTTTGGCTGATTTCAGATTCACGACTGCGAGAGGGCTCCAAACAAAATAAATTTGCTCTGGATACCCAACGGTCACTGACGGCTAACTCGGCAATCAATATCTATGGTATCTGTGCAGGTAACGATTCAGAGCTCGGCTTTATCGCATTTGTCACCGAAGATGAAGGCCCTAGAGTTGAGATGTGGCAGTATTCGGATGCAGAGTTATCCTTACTAACCACATTCAACAACGGCGGAGAGTCTGAGGGCTGTGTATACGATGATGAGAATCGCAAACTGTTTATTTCTGAGGAAGAGACCAATGGAGTGCTTAAAGCATACAGTATTAACCAGACTCTGGATTTTTCAAACTTTACTACAGTAGATTCCAGAAAAGGCAATATTGTCGGTGATCCTGAAGGCGTTGCGATTTATAAGACCAATGATGCGGACGGCTATATAGTGCTGTCTTCCCAGGGCGACTCAAAGTTTAATCTGTATGATCGAAAGCCCCCCTATCAGTATATGGGAAGCTTCAGTGTCAAAGCAGGTCTTGGTACAACGGGACTACCTATAGATGAAATCACCACTACTGATGGTATTGAGGTTATCAATCTCGACTTCAATAGCCATTTTCCAGAGGGTTTAATGGTTATACAGGACGATGTAAACACAGTAGATAAAGAGTCTAAGCTCAAACGGCAAAACTTCAAATTTGTCTCATTTAAAGACATCATAAATGCCTTGTCACTGAGCACAGCTGCAGATTAAACACCTTTAATTTTATGATTGGACTTCTCAGTGCATCATGTGGCCGGCTTTTTTAAATCAGGTGTTCACCTTCAGTCAACTTCTCCAGTATTTTTTGCATAGACTCCGCCTTCAATGGCAGCCGAAGCGCCCGCTGAGCGCGACGAAACGTGAGAATATCTGCCTTCTGGCCAAAATTAAAGCTATCCACGAGGATAGTCTCGGTGTTATTGGTGCGCCGAGAATGCGTGAAGATGTAGTCGATGGCGGTTAACGGCTTGCGGGGCTGGCCTAGGCGAAAGCAGCGTGGCTCGCACGGTCCTCCGCCAAACAATAGCCCGGCAAGGGGCTTTTAAACGCCAGAACCTATTGATTCCGCGAAATTTTAATAGGCTATAAAAGCCTACGTTTTAGGTAACAAAAAAGGCTTCAAAAAAGAGGAGAGTGCAATCCTTAGTTTGCCTGTATTAGCACTTGGCAGCGCGTAGTTCAGTAAGTTTCTCTAATACAAAATCGATACGATCTTGTCCCCAAAAGATTTCTTCTCCAATGATAAAGGAGGGTACGCCAATAGCGCCATCTGCAGCTGCCTCTGCGGCATTGGATGCGAGGGTATTTAGATAAGCAGGGTTCTTTGACGCAGTGATGACCAAATCGGCATCTAGATTGATGCGGTTGGCGACTTCGCGTAAGACCGTTTCTTCACCGATATTCTGGCCCTCAGCCCACTCTATGCGCATCGTCTCTACAATGTACTCTCGCAGCACGCCTTGCTCTTGGGCATAGAGCGAGGCGGCGCCTGCCGCAGTGGGCTCTGTTTCGGTTGGTGGTGGTATCACGGGTATTCCTAGTCGACGCGCGAAGCGACTCATATCCTGGCGAGCAATCGGCAGTTTGCTTTTGGCGCGTTCCGGAGGTGAGCGCAGATCCCAACCGCCCACTGGGCGCCAGAGTATATTGACATTGAAATCATCAACTATTGACCACATGGTTTTGGAGGCCAGATAGCAGTATGGACTGCGAAAGTTAAAGTAGACTTTGACGTCAATATTGTTCATATCATTATTCCTTGTTCGAGTAGATATCTATCCGATTAGCGACCTTGGCTGCGCATATGTTGAGTGGTGAATTGGCGGTTGCGCAGCGGTGTTCGTGCGATACGGCTTTTCAATTGCAGGGTAGTGCAATGCTCAGCCTGCAGATCGATCATACCGACAGCCTCGGTCATCAATCCCTGCCATGCTCGGCTCTCTGGACGGTGCAGTGCCGATGAGCTAGCTGCTGCAATGCTGAGTTTCCACAGGTTGCCGGCGTTGTCATATACGCGAGTGAGTAGCGGTGCATAGGTAGCGGCATCAATTATGTAGTGTCGTTTGGAGAGCGGGTGGCCAGGGTCTCGGGGCGTGGCCTCTAGACGGTACACTTTACGCAGCTGCCAGGTAACGTTGGGAAAGCAGTGGCCAGCGCCGCTGAATTCAATTAGCTGAAAACCGCTTTCGTCAGCGGGCTCTTGCCAGTCGGTGAGCTGTGAGTGACCATAAATGGGCAGCAGCAGTTCGTCACTGCCCAAATATTGCCAATCCATATCCATGATGCGGCCGTTATAGCCAAGGAAATCTTCAATCATTATGTCGCTGCCAAGAAAAGCATCAGTTTTTTGTCCCGTGGCCAGACGTCGAACACGCCGCTGCGAACTCATATACATCCATGCCTGCTCGGTGACGCTATCCACTTCGTTGCGGTGTATCAGCAGTTGTGTGTTGCGAATATCCTGGGGTGCTTTGACCTGAAGATAGAGTGCGGTATAGAGGTTGGAGGGATTATTTTCCAGTGCTGGTATTGGCTTATCAGTGTGGCGGTATTTGTACCGCAAAAGGGCGCCATACATTTTTAACGTGCGCTCAATATTGTCCTTGCGCATATCGCGATAGTGCCAATTAAATTGCTCTGTCTCAGTTTCGTCGGGGGCGTAGCTATAACGCATATTCCACGCTGCCTTTAATCCCGCTTGTGGGTCGCTGTCTTCTAATTTTAAGAATGGGCGACCCCCGGT
>DNHK01000272.1 GCA_003485905.1 Gammaproteobacteria bacterium
TATGACAAGCAACACAATTGCCCAGCCGCGCCACGTATTCTCCGCGTGATGATTCTAGTGTTGTTGAGCTTTGTGCAAAAGCAGTTGACCCCGCAGTGGTCAGCAACAAAATCAAGGTCAGTACAGATTTAGAGAATGTCATGGTCTCCCTCAGTATTCATTTGTCTGGACAATTTGCGACAGTGTATTAGAGAATTTTTATCAGTGCCATGGCTAATGGCGAAAATAAACACCTTAGATTCAAAAATTGTATTTGGCTTGTAATGTAACAGTACTTGGAGGGCCACCTGTCGCAATCACGTCAGTAAAAAATGCACCATTCAAATCAATTCCAGGTCCGACCAATATCTCATTACCTAGATTCCTGCCAATTAGGTTGAGCGACCATCTGTCGTCTAATGCAGACACCCCAAAGTAAGCATTCCACATCACGTACTTCTCTTGCCGCATTTCTTCTATGAACGTTCCATCAGTGTAATAGCCGTCTGAGCCCGACATGCTTACACCGGCAGACAAAACGATAGAATCAGTTATCGGTACTGATGCATCAGCATAAACATTGAACGAATAGTCAGCCGCAAAAGGTGGGGAAAGCCCGCTTGCATCACAACTACCATCCCCATTACGTCGCAGTTTACTAGCGGGTCTGTCATTGCACTGGGCAGAGCGATGCTCATCGTAAACCGCATCTAATAGCGACAAAGAGCCACCAACAGTTAACCAATCCGTTGCTAAAAAGCGGCCAGCAAACTCAATACCCTGGATATTTGCCTCACCGGCATTGCTTACCCGCGCCCCACTCAATGTTATCGAGGTTACCTGTAAGTCTTCGTACTCACTCCTAAATACCGATGCATTCACTTCCGCTCGGCCATTTAATAATCGAGACTTTATACCAGCTTCAAAAGCAACGACTGTTTCATCTTCAAATTGCATCTCAGCCGCACTGACAATAAAAGATGAACTCAAGCCACCAGTTTTTGCCCCGCTGGCGATACGGGCGAACAACATGCTGTTATCGCTATAGTTCCAGTTCGCAGAGATTTCAGGCAAAAAGTGATTGGAATCAATATCGCGACCAGAATTAGACGTATTTTCAACCGTGGAAAAGAATATGCCGTCTAAACCAACTGCGCGCATAAAAGCATCAATTCTTGCGCACGAGCCTGCTCCATCGGGATCGTGCACAATATTTAGTCCATCGCTCGCAACGCCGCAGGCGCGACTTCGTTCCACAAATTTATCTTCTTCTATATAACGCGCCCCCAAGGTGATATTGAAACTGTCCGACAAATTAAATGTAACGTTGCCAAATATGGACCACGATCTCTGGTCAATACTTAAGTTAGCCGCTCCAAATGGAATGTCCCACTCTCCGCCAGGCCCGTTTGAGAGCCCAAATAATGGTCCAAATCTCTGAAACACTCCTGCTTGTTGAAGGAAAGTAGGAATGCTGGCGCCCCGGTCGGCAGTATTTGAATCTTGAGCATACACACCCAGAACGTAATTGATCCTTTCAGTACCGGGGGAAGCTAAGCGCAATTCCATTGTAGTTTGATCAAAATCCTCAAAACCAAAGCTATCAGCGCTCATCGCGTGCTCACCGCTGGGTAATAAAGCACCGCTGTCAAAATCATTACCCAAGGTATGCTCAAATGTACTATGCGACAGTATTCCAGTGAGCGTGTGTGCCCCAATCGCATAATCCGCTGATACTACGGCACTGTACCTTTCACTCTTAAATCCCGGTTCGTCTAAGGTGCCAGTCAGTAATAATGCTGGGGTGTTGTATTCGTAGGCATTTCTTAACTTTTCTGTTTCAGGATCAATTTGTTCCGTCAGGTTCCCTTTAAACAAGATATCGTGAAAATCAATCTTGGCATTCACCGTCAAATCCTCACTGGCCGCCCACACCAAACTCAACCGTCCAGAGGTGTTTTCCTCATCGCCACCCGGTCCGGAATTAGTCGTAAAGTAACCTTTAGTATCATCGTGTTTTAACACAAGCCGGGCACCCAGAGTTTCGCTCAAGCCTCCCCCCAAAACCGCGGTTGCGCTATTACTCGAAAATTCCAGTTCATGCTCAAGCTTTAGACTGCCTTCAAATTTGTCACCCGGATGATTACTAGCAGAAACTATATTTATTGCGCCTGCGGTGGCATTTACGCCGAACAGTAAAGCTTGTGGTCCACGTAAAATCTCTACGCGTTCTACATCCAAAAACGAATTGTAATATTGCTTACTCCGAGGCTTATACAGCCCATCGACATACATCGAAACAGCTTGCTCCATTCCACGCTGGCCGGCCGGCGAACCTATTCCTCTCAAGGTAATATTTTTGTCGGCAGGCGCAGTCATCACAGTTAGGTTCGGAACAGCAGTGGACAGTTTGGTTATATCCGAAGCAGCCAAACGATTTAGCTGCTCAGCCGTCAGGACCTCGACAGAGATTGGAATATCATGAATATTTTGCGCTCGCTTGGTTGCACTAACCACAACCTCTTCAAGTACTTGTCCTTCAGCTGCGATGCTGACTAGCATGCAAATTACGCTGCTCAATAGCAAACCAACTGAATCAGTCTTCATAAGTCTCCGTAAAAAAATGGCCGTCAGCTTTGCTGGGCAATCAATAATTATAATTCATGTCCCCTAATCAGGGCTAATTAACTAACAATCTTCGAAATTATCAAATATAATTCTTTTTTATCGTTTATTTAATTCTACTTGTTTTGAGGCTGTTCTTGCCCACTGGAATTGCGACTCAAAGACAAAGAAAATAATCGCTGCGACAATAGATTTAACGATCCTAACAATAAAAAAAAGTACGTCACAACTATTCGGTTAATCCAATGCAACAAACCATCGTCCAACAGGGTCTAGATCTAATGCTATACGGCATGGGAACAGTCTTTGTTTTTTTATGCTGCATGATTGGGGTAACCACTCTGATGTCGCGTTTTGCTCAGCAATGGCCTGACGAGCTACCTGAAGGCTCTACAAAGTCGTTAAGTGTCGATAAAACAACTGCCGCGGTCATCCAACAAGCCGTAGCACAACACCGGAAAAAACTGAATATTTCATAATGAATAAACCGTTAAAACTAACCGAGGTGGTTCTTCGTGATGCCCACCAATCGTTATTCGCTACCCGCCTGCGTATTGACGATATGTTACCAATTGCTGAAAAACTCGATGCAATAGGATTTTGGTCCATAGAGAGTTGGGGTGGAGCAACATTTGATTCTTGTATTAGATATCTCGGCGAAGATCCTTGGGATCGAATTCGGCAGTTAAAACAAGCGATGCCTAATACTCCACAGCAAATGCTACTGCGCAGTCAAAACCTACTCGGGTACCGTCACTATGCAGACGACGTAGTAGACAAGTTTATCGAACGGTGTGCGATTAATGGTGTCGATGTGTTTCGTGTTTTTGATGCGATGAACGATGTCCGCAACATGAAGCACTCCTTGCAAGCGGTGGTCAATAATGGAAAGCACGCTCAAGGTACTATTTCATAT
>DNHK01000083.1 GCA_003485905.1 Gammaproteobacteria bacterium
ATCCGTCATAATCGTAGCCGGATTTGAATTCACCAACACAACACGATAGCCCTCTTCTTTAAGGGCTTTACAAGCCTGCACGCCTGAATAATCAAATTCACATGCCTGACCGATAATTATCGGCCCTGCGCCGATGATCATTACACTTTCCAGATCGCTACGTTTAGGCATCTAACCGTTACCCCCGGATGAGTTTGTAGTGTGCTTTTTACCGCTTTGCATAAGGTCAATAAATTTATCGAATAGATCTGCAACATCGTGAGGCCCTGGGCTAGCTTCCGGGTGCCCTTGAAACGAAAACGCAGGCGCATCAGACCGCGCAATTCCCTGCACCGTGCCATCGAACAAGGAACGATGCGTGACCTCTAAATTTTTCGGCATACTCTCCTCATCAACCGCAAACCCATGATTCTGACTAGTAATCATTACCTGCCCAGAAGCCAAATCTTGTACGGGATGGTTAGCTCCATGATGTCCAAATTTCATTTTCATCGTGCGCGCGCCAGAAGCTAGAGACAGTAACTGATGCCCAAGACAGATACCGTAAACAGGTATCTGCTGCGCGATGATTTCGCGTATAGCTTCGATCGCGTACTCGCATGGTTCTGGGTCGCCCGGGCCATTGGAAAGAAACACACCATCGGGCTTCAGTTCGATCACGTCTTCAGCTGAGGTCTGCGCGGGAACTACAGTAACCTCACACCCTCGACTCGCAAGCATTCTCAAAATATTTCGTTTGACCCCAAAATCATACGCTACAACATGATATTTTGAGTCAAGCGCCGTGGAAAAACCGCCCCTCAAAGACCACTCTCCACCTTTATCTGATTCCCACTTATAAACCTTAGAGGTGGTAACTTGTTTAGCTAAGTCCATTCCCTGCAAACCAGAGAAATCCTTAGCATGAGCAATTGCAGCGGCTTCATCAATTAACTCACCCGCCATAACACACCCATTTTGCGCGCCCTTTTCTCGCAACAAACGAGTTAATTTTCGGGTATCAATATCAGCAATTCCAACTACCTGTTTGTGCTGCAAATATTCACCCAAACTAGAGCTTGATCGCCAATTACTGTGCCGTTTGGGTAATCGTCGAATTATTAAGCCACTAGAAAACACAGTATCGCATTCTTCATCCTCAACCGTAGTACCGGTATTGCCTATATGAGGATAAGTCAGCGTGACTAATTGACGTGCGTAAGATGGGTCTGTGAGGATTTCTTGGTAACCAGTCATTGCCGTATTAAAAACAACTTCACCGACCGACTGACCATCAATACCAATAGATGTGCCGTGAAATACGGTGCCATCTTCTAAAGCAAGGATCGCAGGAACTATCACGTTGATATTTCTCAGTTTTTATTCAAAAAAAGGGAGAAACCGTAAAGTTTCTCCCAATATTTCGAGCTCTGGCTCGTGTCGCTGGTATTCTATGTAACTGTGTTTACTTGTTCAATCTAATTCCGATATTTTTTCCAGATCAGATAGTAAAAAAATACCTCTACACAAGCTTTTCTATCCCTAAAACATCATTCATACCATAAAGACCAGCCGGCTGGCCGACAAGCCATTCAGCCCCGCGCAAAGCGCCTTTAGCAAAGAGCTCTCTACTATTAGCTCGATGGGAAACCTCGACCGTCTCATCAGCTAACGCGAACAACACCGTATGATCACCGATAATATTGCCAGCCCGAATAGTGGAAAATCCGATTTGATCCTGTGGGCGTGCATCATCTGAAAAACCCTTTCTGCCATAGACCGCCACGTCAGACAAAGAATGCCCAAGTGCCTCAGCAATCACCTCACCCATTCGAAGTGCAGTACCGGATGGAGCATCAAGCTTTCCACGATGATGCGCTTCTATTACTTCAATATCCGCAGATTCACCAATCGCGGTAGCCGCAAGTCGAAGCAGACTTAGAACCAAATTGACACCTAGACTGGTGTTTGGCGCTAGCAACACTGGAATCCTGCTTGCAGCCTTGCCAATCTCTTCCAACTGCTCGGCATCAAAGCCCGTAGTACCGATAACAATGGGGATATTAAATGCTGCACATTGCTTAAGTAGCCGCAGAGAATATTGAGGCGTCGTAAAATCGACTAAACACTGAGCGTCGTCAGCAAATTCCGTGTGATAGCAAACGGTCTCTGTCGATAATTTAACCACATCGCCTACACTTGCATGCCCTTCACGCACTAGTGCTGACACCACAGTAAATTTTGGATTGACATCAACTGCGTGCAGAAGTGTTTGCCCCATCCGGCCGGCTGCGCCAGCAATCGCCAATTTCAACATCAATAGATCAACAAAGTATTTGAATAAGGTGACTCTATATTCATGCGCTATAGAAATATAGGTTTAACTACCAAAAAGTTAATACATATGACGCAATAATTTTAAATGAGTTGTATCAAACTGTAGGTAATCGATATAACAATCCCAACTGATTACAAGCGTTCATAAAAGCGATTACTTTCTTGCCACGTAGACGAGTTTGTTCAACCAAACTTGTAACCGAATGCCCCTCTCTTGCGAGTACGGTAGACATTCGTATCAATGAATTATCAAATCGAATCAGGTCAAACGGAGGCCATGCTCGAAGTTCAAACTTCTGTTCGCTTTGAATTCCATCATCTAGATAGCCCTTAGATCTTGCAAGCGACGACCACCACAATAAATGTTCTAGTGGATAAGCCGTCATATGTAACAGCTGCTCTGAACTCGGCTGCCCTGTATACTTTTGCAAAACTGACTTGCTCAGCAATTCCTGCCATTCTCGTTCAGGCAAAGCCGAGTAAACCAATTGTTCTTCAGGGTGAATGTAAAAGATAAGCTCATCTTCAAGTACTACCATCGTGTGATCTAGCCAAAACTCAAGCTCATCCCCTAGGCTTTCGAGCTTTACTGGTAGCCCTTTAGCTGCAGGATCTGTGTGAATGCGATCGTGCTGCAATAAGCTCTCGGTCTCTACTAGCGATTCCGACAATCCTGAAAACATACTGGATAAT
>DNHK01000016.1 GCA_003485905.1 Gammaproteobacteria bacterium
CATACTATCCAGTAAGCTTATATCTCCCTCAGGCGGTCGACCCACGTCATAAACACTGGTCAGACCCGATTTATTAAGCGCTGCGATGACATCTAGAACATTTTGCTCAAGTTGCGCTGCACTCACCGGAGGCATCTGCTCATTCAATAACCCATATGGTGGCTCAGCCACAATATAGGGCGAACCTAGTCGCGAGCCCTCAGAGGGATCTCCACCAACCGCCTGTATCGCAAGGGTATTAGCGAAAGCGTGGGTATACAGGATTTGTAAAAAAACCGGGTTATTTGGAGCTGCCGTATCTAGCTCTTGCAGGGTAAAACCACCTGCCTCGTCAGCAAACTGTCCTTCGCTCCAACCGCCCTGAACCATAATCCACTCACCTGGCTCCATACTGGCCGCTTTCTCCGCGATAACATCCAAAGCTGCCTGCCGTGTATTAATGCCATCAATGCGTGCCTGTAAGTTCCATCGTTGGGGCATACGAATAAAATGTATATGATTATCGATCAGCCCAGGAATCGCCGTATTCCCACCCAAGTCGATTACTCTAGTGTTGTCACCGATTAACCCATTCACATCCGCATTGCTGCCAACTGCTACGATACGATCCTCATTGACAGCCAACGATTCTACAATGGAAAAATTCTGGTCGACTGTTAGAATCTTGCCATTCATGAACACGGTATCCGCATAAATTGCAGTTGCCGTATCTTCATCCAGCACCGTAGCCTCAACTATTGCTGCAGATGCAGGCGCAGAATTACTTGGCGTCTGATTGTTACAGGCAGAAAGGAGCAACCCTACAAACGACAGGATTACAATAATACAGTTCTTAGTATGGCTCTTGCGGATCATTATTCCCCCTAACACTTGCCGTTCGACAGACCGACATTGAATTTAATATTTTCGACAATCTGGAATATATAGTATTTTTATATACATATCTTCCCATTACCTGACGACACAGGAGACTAGTTTGCCCAAGAAAATTCGAAGACTAATTACCGGCCACGATAAGAATGGTAAAGCTATCTGCATTAAGGATGACTATGCAAAATGCGTGCTTTCAAGGCCTGAACGTCAAGGCGTAACGCTAACAAATCTTTGGCAAATAGACTCTGCACCGGCCGAATTCGATGGTGCTGAAGAAACGGTCGATGGCCCCCTGGTACTACATCCCCCAACCAATGGCAGTGTGTTTCGAATTGTAGAGTTCGAACCTGAAGATCCAGAGGTAATTGCAAAGGTGGATGGCAAAGCTGCTTTTGCAACTATGGGCGCGGCCCACAACGTAGTCGAAAATGCGCGCCACCCGTACATGCACCGAACTGACTCGATTGACTATGGCATCGTTCTTTGCGGCGAGGTTTATATGATGCTAGATGACGAGGATTACTTGCTTAAAGCTGGAGATACTTTCGTACAACGTGGTACAAATCACGCTTGGTCAAATCGTGGTACTGAAACGTGCCAAATAGCCTTTGTCCTGGTAGATGCCGTTGCCAAACACGAGGAAGCAATATGATGAAGCGACTGTTACTAGCATGCTTAATGGTCAGCCTAGTCGCTTGCGCACCGCCAGAGCAAGGCGGAGAGATGCGGCTAGGCACGGCTAGCCTCGGCGGCGCATATTATCCACTCGGCCAGAGCATAGCTAACCTGGTAAATAAATACGGCGATGGCGTAACCATGGTGCCCATCGTCACTGCGGGCTCACCACAAAATCCCCGCAGTTTGGCACAAGGCGAAATCGAAGCCGGTTTAACTAATGCTGACCTAGCCTATTTTGCAGTCAACGGCTTACCTCCCTATACAGAAAAATTAGCACTTCGTGCGCTCGGCGTATTGCATGCAAGCGTATTGCAATTAGTCACGCTTGAAGACTCGCCACTAAACAATTTTGAAGACATTCGCGGAAAGCGTGTTGCAGTAGGACCAGCTAATGGTGGCACTCTGGCATTTCTGGATATGTTGTTACTTGAGCACGGTATGACTATGGATGACATTAGCCCTAGCTACCTTTCATATAGTGATGGGTTTTCTCAGCTCTCCGATGGTAATGTCGACGCAAGTTTTGGTTTAATTGGACTGCCGGGAGCAGCTGTTTCACAACTACGTGCCAGCCAGGAAATTAAATTTCTGGATTTGGGAGAAGCAATGATGAGCCACATATTGCAAAAATATCCGTACTACCAGTCAGTTGAAATCCCGCGCGATACCTACAATACAGCGAACAGTGCGACCGCATTAGCTGTAAGTAATTTACTCATCGTTAGAGAAGACTTACCAGAACCTATTGCTTATAGCATTGTTGAATCTGTATATGGTCACATGCAGGAGTTTTCAGATAGCAACGCCAACGCCCGTCAGATAGACCCTACGAGCATTGCCGATTCTCCTATACCAATACACCCCGGCGCTGCCCAATACTTTTCCACCTTAAACAACGTTAATGCCCAGCAATAATCCGGAACACAGTCGTCGGAGACAAACTAGTACGGAGCGTAACTTTTCCGGCAGTTTAATCGCTTCTCTGGCACTGTTATTAGGCCTGTTTCATTTAGTAAACGTTTCGGGTGTGCTGGTGCTGTCCACTATGGTGGTTCGAATTGTCCATTTAACCGCCATATTGAGTCTGGCATTTTTGGGTAGCAAACTAATCAAATCGGAACAACTGAATTGGAAGACCATGGCCTGCTATATGGCTGCAATTCTAGCTGCTGTTTCCGGCGCCTTCGTGCTCAGTCGCTGGGAAGCTATCGCCCGCAGCGGTGTAATTGAAGGTCTGGATATCCTAGCCGGCGTGGCCATCATCACGTTAGTTATCGTCGCGGCCTTGTTTTTTGTAGGTCGGGCACTTGCAATCATCACGGCTATATTTCTACTTTACCCATTCGTTTGCAATTACTTACCCGGCATTTTTTACAGCCGCGGGTACGGCGCCGAACGGGTGGTGAATTTTTTGGTGCATACCGGACAAGGTGTTTATGGAATACCGATAGGCGTAGCTTCGACTTACATAATTTTATTCACTATATACGGTGCTTTTCTGAGTCAATTCGGTGCGGGAGATTTCTTTTTTAAACTT
>DNHK01000154.1 GCA_003485905.1 Gammaproteobacteria bacterium
CGTTCGATATTGTGGGGAACCAGTTTTAGGCATTATCGCTAAAGACAAAGCCAGCGCAGAGTTGGCGCTTGAGGCCGTTGATATTCTCTTTGAGACGAGTTCGTCCGTGATCGATATTGCAAATGCCCTTTCTGATGGTGCGGAATGTGTCTGGGATATTTATCCAGATAACCGGTGCTTTCATTTTGAAAGAGGTGATGCTGAAAAAGTTCAGCAAGAAAGCGGAAAAGCATTGCATGTTGTAGAACATCAATTAAATATTTCTCGGGTGACTGCTGCCGCGTTGGAGCCACGTGCGATCCGTGCAAGCTTTAATAGTGCGTCTGGCAAGTATCGGCTAGAGGTTGGCACCCAAACGCCAAACCGTATCCGCCCTGATCTCGCCACAGCATTGGGAGTAGAGCCTGACGCTATCGAAATTATTGCCCAAGATTGTGGCGGCTCTTTCGGGATGAAAAATACAGCTTTCCCTGAATATGCGGTTGGCCTATGGGCGGCGGAGCATTACGGTATTTCAGTGTGTTGGCGGGCATCGCGGTTGGAGTCGTTTCTTAGCGATACCCATGCGCGTGAGCAAATAGCGGATGTTGCGCTTGGGCTTGATGAAAGTGGGAAGTTTCTCAGCCTTGATGTCAAGATTACGGCAAATCTTGGCGCCCATATTGGACCATCGACCATTCATCCCGTGGTCAGCAATATTGGCGGCATAACCGGCGTTTATGATATTTCAGCCAGCCATGTACTAGTTGAAGGCGTGTTTAGTAACACTCAAAACGTGTCACCATATCGAGGCGCTGGGCGCCCAGAGGCGACGTATATCATCGAACGAATGATCGATATTGCTGCTGAAAAACTGGGCTTTGACAAAGTCGAATTGCGTCGCCGCAATCTGATTCGCCCGGAACAGATGCCGTTTAAAACGGGGCTTGTTTTCACCTATGACAGTGGGGATTTTCCAGGTCTTCTTGACACTGCCTTGAGTGCAGCCAACTGGGCTGAATTTGATGACCGCCGAATGGCTAGTAAATTGCGTGGCAGAATACGCGGATTTGGCATTGCTAACCCGATTGAAATTGCTGGTGGGCCGGAACGAAAACCACATTCTGAATTTGCCCGTGTGACCGTGTCGCCCGACGGCAGCGTTGTATTAGTGAGTGGGTCATCAGACTCCGGGCAAGGCCATGCCACCGTCTTTGCGCAAATTCTATCTTCCAAGCTTGGCGTTGACCCCACCGCTGTTTCACTGATCGCAGGAGACACTCGAGAGGCCCCCAATGGTACGGGCACTTTTGGCTCTAGAACCGTTTCTGCGGCTGGAACGTCAATTGTTAAATGAGCTGAGATCCTGATAAAAACTATGCAGGAACCAGCGGCAGAGGTATTGGAAAGCACCATTGATGAGATTTCTTTTGAGGATGGTTACTACCGAGTTCAAAAGAGCAATCTTTCAATCAGCTTTATTGATCTTATCCGCCAGAGCGCCGTGCCCATTTGCGCTGAATTTGATGGTAGCGCTGACAATGCAACCTTTCCAAATGGCTGTCATATTTGCGAGGTAGAAATTGACCCAACTACAGGTAGTGTTGACGTCATTTCATATTTAGTAGTTGATGATGTTGGTACTGTGATTAACCCACAATTATTGAAGGGACAAATTACTGGTGGTGTTGCCCAAGGGCTAGGTCAGGCGCTGATGGAACAAGTAGTTTATGACTCTGCCAATGGACAACTTGTTTCAGCGAGCTTTATGGATTACGCCATGCCACGAGCGACTGAACTTCCAGCGGTGGAAGTGATTAGCCAGCCGGTTCCAACAAACAGTAACCCACTTGGCGCCAAAGGCGCGGGCGAGGCTGGAACAGTGGGAGCACTAGCCGCAGTGATGAACGCTGTTTGCGATGCGCTGGCCAGTGTTGGTGCTGGCCCGATTGATATGCCGGCGACGTCAGAGGCCGTATGGAAGGCCTTGCAAGCTAAAAATCTACAGAGCCCCTAAAGCAAAATATTTATTCAGGTATTACCGGCATTAAAGCAGACGCAGACGCACTCATAACATGCCGTTGGGCGGCATCAGCGGCGGCGGCGGCATCACGATTTTTGATTGCGCCCATTAAAGCATGCAATTCGATGATGCTCTGGCTTTGCCGTTCTTTGCGTACAACAGAGCGATTACGCAATTGGGCTGTGCGCAGGGTGAGACGTGACAACAAATTTCTTGCAATTGAGTTTTGAGCAATTTCGCATATGTAAGTATGCCAACGCTCCTTTGCCTGCGAAATCGCCAGAAATGTTCCCTGACTATAGGCCGCAATTAGATCGACAAAAATTGTCTCCAGGGCAAGCAACTGCTCATCGGTTACGTTTTCCGTGAACTGTTTAAAAATCAGTGCCTCGATCTGGGCACGGATGCGATAGATATTGGCTGCATCGTGTAGAGATATTTTAACAACAGTTAGCCCGCGTGCTGACACCTTGGCCACAATCTCCTCAGCCTCAAGTTCGCGCAAAGCTTCGCGTAGCGATGTTCGGCTAACTTCCAACTGATCGCATAAATCCTTTTCGATCAGACGGTCGCCGGGCTTTAAAATGCCATGTTCAATGGCATAGCGAATCGACTCAATGATCTTCGAACGAAGCGGTGCTGTCTCAACGCGGATAGGTACCAAAATTTTATTAGAATTCATACTTTTCACTTTTGTGTATTCAGTGCTTACCAAATTCGACCCACCTTCAAGTTTACCAGTTATAAAGTAAAAACCAAGCACTCCAATAAATGTCTGGCTTTTCCACTCTAACTTTAATCGTACCTCTTTACTTTGACGAGTGACGGTCTTTTTTCAAAAATAATTTAAATATAACAAAACTGCCTCTTTTACTCGGCATTTGTTTTCGTCATACTTTTTTTTAACGATTTGTTGGTTATACACACAAAGCCTTTAGTATAACACAGCACTGACTAAAATCAAAAATAATTTATGCTATTGCATGGAAAAATGAACGCTGTTGTTCATTGTCATTCATTCTTAAAAAATGAAAGTTCATTGTTTAATTTAAGCAGATTAAGAACATTCATGAAGGTCCGCCTGCGTCCTCCCCGGTATAATATTATATAATCTCCTGGTTTCATAGAATACTGTCTTTTTTGTAATTCGTTTTCCCTGATGTTTGCCTACTTTTCCGAGTCTGCTCAAAAACTAAAAATTATTTTCATAAATAATTTGAATGTTTCTCTACTACTAGAAGTTATTCCAAAATAATAGTCAGCATATGAATCATTAGACTACATTCGTACTTTAATTGAATATTAGACTACTGGATTACATAGGCATGTTACTTTTTAGAATGCGTAGTAGAGCTATTTACAAATGCTCCACTTTT
>DNHK01000155.1 GCA_003485905.1 Gammaproteobacteria bacterium
ATCATCTCCATTAACGTGGAAAATAGGCGCATCGACCATTTTGGCAACATCCGTACAGTACGGTGTTGAACGCGCATCTTGTGGGTTGCTGGTGGTAAAGCCGACTTGGTTATTCACCACGATGTGAACAGTACCGCCGGTTTTATAACCCCGGCATTCGGCCATGTTAAATGTTTCCATGACGACGCCTTGACCAGCAAATGCTGCATCCCCGTGTACAGCAATCGACATAACCTCAGAACCGGTCGTGTCCTGTCTGCGTACTTGTCTTGCTTTGACAGATCCCACAGCAACCGGCGAAACAATTTCCAGGTGAGATGGGTTAAACGCCAGAGCTAGATGTACTGCGCCTCCTGGAGTATTAATATCTGACGAAAAGCCTTTGTGATATTTCACATCGCCTTCTACCGCCAGCATATCTTTTTCGTATTTTCCTTCAAATTCAGAGAACAGTGTGTCAGGCGACTTACCTAGCACGTTGACCAAAACATTCAATCGACCGCGATGAGCCATGCCCAAAACAATCTCTTTGATGCCTTGAGCGCCGCCACGTTGAACCAGTTCATCAAGGATCGGAATCAGGCTTTCACCACCTTCAAGCGAAAAGCGCTTTTGTCCAACAAATCTAGTATGTAAATAACGTTCCAAACCTTCCGCTGCGGTCAGCCGGTTCAAAATGTCCGTTTTGTCTTGCGTTGAAAAGGAGCGATTACGGTGTTGCGATTCTAGACGTTTTTGTAGCCAGCGCTTTTCTTCTAAGCTGGTCATGTGCATATACTCGACGCCGATAGTGTCGCAATAGGTGTCGCGCAAAGAGTCGAGTAGCTCACTCAGTTTCATACGACTAGGGCCAGCATAAGACCCTGTATCAAACTCGGTATTTAGATCGCTTTCCGACAAGCCATAATGAGCGAGCTCCAATTCAGATACAGGTTCCCGGTGCATCAGCCCTAAAGGATCCAGTTTTGCTACTTGATGACCACGTGACCGATGGCCATTGATCATTTGCATTACGGCTGATTGTCGGCCTGCTGCCTCAGGCGATAGTTCTGCAGCAGATCCATCGCCAGTCGAATGGAATGGCGATGCGGTCGAGGTTTCGATATCAAGCGTGGAAAAGTAGCTGCGCCATTGTACATCAACCGAAGCCGGGTCCTGTGTGAACTGTTCATACAGTTGCTCAAGAAACGCTAGATTACCGCCGTTTAAATACGACTCAACTTCCTTGGGCGTCTTGGCCGTTGAGCTAGCGGAACCTGATGATTTGGATGCGGCTGTCATTGAATTATTGTGAGTAAGGTTCTGAGTGTGAAATTGCTTTAAGGGTGTTCGGTATAGCTTAACGCTGTCAGTGGCTTAACGCTATAAACCCGATGCCACATAGCACTACTTGGCGCTACTTAATAGAGGGGCGAGATTATAGAAGAACCGCTAACCGCATGAAACGACTTTTCTGTGAAATAACCGCAAATAACCGCGCGAAACGGGGTTTTGAGTGGCTTATGGTCGATTATCGATAAGGCGCTACGATCGCGAAAATATTACGCCGAAATTTGGAGTCAAAAAAACGCCGGTTAGCTCGATTTAGCTAAGCAGGTAGGTTGCTGCCAATAAGGTCAACCAATTGTCGTGCAAGTTGATTTTTATCCGTCATCGCTAACTCGTGTTTGTCGCCATTAGCGTTAAACACCATAAGCGCATTTGGCTTGTCACCAAATCCAGAAGCAGTTCCGCCGACTTTGTTGGCGGCAATCATATCCAGTTTTTTCTTTTTAAGTTTGCCCAGAGCATTTTTCTCTAGGTCGTCAGTTTCTGCAGCAAAGCCGACAACAAATGGCCGATCTTTATGAGCTGAAACTTCACTCAGAATATCCGGGTTCTTTACCAATTCAATGGTCATTTTGCGGTCGTCTTTTTTGATTTTTTTGCTAACTTGCGACTTGGGTCGGTAGTCCGCAACCGCTGCAACACCGATAAAAATATCACTGTCGCTGACTTCGGATAAAACCGCGCTGCGCATCTCTTCCGCGCTTTTTACTGAAATTCGCTTTACACCACGCGGCACGTCTAGCGATACCGGCCCACTAACAAGCGTAACCGTTGCCCCGGCCGCAACCGCTGCGGCGGCAATCGCATAGCCCATTCGACCAGAGCTAAAATTGGTGATGGCTCGAACGGGATCAAGGTGCTCGACAGTGGGTCCTGCTGTAATCAAACAATGCATTTCTTGCAGTGGGCCATCACGTTGAATCGAGTTTAATAGTTGTTCACAACTTGCGACTAACTCGTCGGGCTCCAGCATACGGCCCGGGCCAGTTTCGCCGCAGGCCTGATCGCCTACGCCAGGGCCAAAAACCTCGATTCCAATCGATTTTATTTTCTCGAGATTCACCTGTGTAGCTGCATTGCTCCACATTTGTTGGTTCATTGCAGGCGCAACAGCAATTGGCGCACTAGTTGCCAAACATAGGGTGGTGAGTAATTCGTCGCCAAAGCCATTAGCTAGTCGAGCCATGGTGTTAGCCGTCGCGGGTGCTATTAAAACCAGGTCTGCCCATCGTGCAAGATCAATGTGTCCCATACCGGATTCACTATCGGCACTCATTTTAGCTACGTGTACAGGGTGACCACTAACCGCTTGTAGACTAAGCGTGGTAATAAAACCTTCCGCAGCGGTTGTCATAACCACGCGTACTTCTGCGCCTTGATCACGCAGCCGACGCACCAGTTCAGGCGCCTTATAAGCGGCAATTCCTCCGGACACACCGAGAAGAATTTGTTTATTTTGTAGACAGCTCATAAACGAGAGTGTACTTTGGACTTGGGCCGCAAAGGAAGCGGCATAGTTAAACAAATAGTTAAACAATTACGTTATTTGACCAAAAGGTCGAATATTTAGCTAATTTAATGCTCAAGGAGTGGCAATGAATAAACAATCTACCAATCTCAGTGTAGAGACAATATCCCAGCATAGCTCGAAACACATCCCCATTTGCAAATGGCCTGAGACCGAGCGACCGCGTGAGAAGCTAATAAAACTTGGCGCTGAGGTGCTTTCTGATAGCGAGTTATTGGCAATTTTTCTAGGCACTGGTTGTCAAGGGCAATCCGCAGTAAGCCTGGCACGTGAGCTTATATCCCAATTCAATGGCTTGAAAGGGTTGCTGGCGGCTCCCGCAAACGATCTGCTCGCTTGCAAAGGTGTGGGGAACAGTAAATACGCTCTACTAAAAGCCGTTCGAGAACTCGGTCGGCGTGCCCTGGCTGAACATCTACAGCGAGGATCTGCTTTAGACAGCCCGCAAGTGACCTACGACTATTTACGATACTGGCTGGTAGGAAAGCCCTACGAGGTGTTCTGTGTTTTGATGCTGGATAACCAACATCGGGTGATTTCTGCCATAGAACTTTTTAGGGGAACCTTATCTCGTGCGTCTGTGTACCCTCGCGAAGTGGTGCAGGAAGGGTTGAAATGCAACGCTGCGGCGATGATTTTGGCGCATAACCACCCCTCAGGTGTCGCCGAGCCGAGTAGCGCCGATCGTGATATTACTAGCCGAATTTGTAGCGCAGCGGAGTTACTGGATATACGCGTTTTGGACCATATTATGGTGGGCGACACCGAGTGCGTATCATTTGCCGAGCGCGGTTGGATATGATCGATTGCTCATTGATGAAATCTACAGCGCCATAAGGCGAGAATGTTGGGTGATAATAAGTAGAATTATTCAATTGGGACTATGCTTTCGGGTGGATATTTGTTATAAATCCGCCCCCACACGGGGTTGATTGCTAGTGCAGTCGGTGTGAATTTATTGATAACCCAGTAAATATCTGATTTTATGAATGTTTTTGGGTTTTTCTAAAAAGTACTTTAAAGGTTTTTTATGTCCAGAGAGTGTCAAGTAACAGGTAAGCGCACCACGTTTGGGAATAACGTTTCTCATGCTAAAAATAGAACGCGCCGAACATTTGTTCCAAATTTGCATTATCGAAAGTTTTGGGTTGAGAGCGAGAACCGTTGGGTTAAATTGCGGGTCTCTGCCAAAGCTATCCGAATCATCGATAAGAAAGGCATTGATACTGTGTTGGAAGATTTACGTGCTAGCGGCGAATCGGTATAGGGTGCAATTATGAGAGAAAAGATTAAATTGGTATCTAGCGCTAATACTGGTCACTACTACACTGTGACCAAGAACAAACGACTGTCTCCTGACAAATGGGAAGTAAAAAAATACGACCCCGTTGTTCGAAAGCACGTGATGTATAAGGAAGCAAAAATCAAATAGCGAATTTTTCTTTAGTTGTTAAGACCTTTTAGTCGATAACACTAGGGAATAAAAAAACCGGTAGCTCTAGCGAGCACCGGTTTTTTTTGACTCCCAATTTGAGAGATGATGATTTCTATTACAGCCTTACCGGGCGGTCAACCCAATCGCTCGGCTAGGTTCACCGGTTCATAAGGCTCATTACCAGCATAGGTCGTGCGTTCACTCACAGATTTATGTATCACGGCATCGGGCGCAATTGGTCGGGGCTCTTTACCTGGTAGGTAATGGCCAAGGATGGATTTCTTGTTACCCCATTTCTTATATTTGTCGCGCTTGGGTAACCACTCCAAAAGGTTCCACGCGCCCGTAGCAGAATAGTGCAGGTCGGCATTTGAGTCTGGTGCGCTATATATGCGGGTGGCCTTGGCGGGGTTCTTCCCCTGTACCAAACGCTTAACCATGGCCTCGCGAAACTTCAAGCCATTGGCTTTGGCTTCGGTAATCATCCACGCCAGCGGAATCTTGGCCGCGCCGCTCTCATCTTCTGGGTAACCGCCGCCAATATCGGAATGCACACCGGCAAACCACACTTGCTTACAGTCTTGGTCGACTGCCTTGGCGTCGCTAACAAACGGATTACTTTTAAACTTTTGCCCTGCCATCCAGGGGTATAAACGAAACATTCGGCGTCGCTCGTCAATCGCCATTGCATGGCGAAAGCTTTGTACGCAGGGGTTGGTTTTGGTGAAGGGTAGTTCTTCTAATGACGGAATATAGGCGCGATCTGGCCGCGGCGTGATAACAGAACCTACGGTATCCCAGCAGCCCATGAATCGAATCGTTGCGCGGTGCGTATCGAGCACCTCTTGCACCCGCCAGGCGATCGCTAAGTCATCTTTATGGCTGGCTTGTTTATAAGCGGTTAGCGCATAGCCCACCAAGTTCAAGTTCTCGCGCTTGAGTATGCCGACCATGTTGATCAAACCGGCAATCACTCTTACGGTATAAGCGCCACGGCTAAAACCGAATAAATAGATTTGGTCATCCGGTTGGTATTCTTTGCATAAGAAGCAATAGGCATCGAGCACGTTATCATCTAGCCCATAACCGGTGGCCAAACCGAACACACCCGCTGCTTTGTTTTTAAATCGGCTCCAGCCACCACTGTTACTTATGGTGCCAATGCCAGTATCGTAATAGGCTATTTGATCGTCAGCGCCAGTGGCCGCATCCGAGTCGCCATTAGTTTTGTTTAGCAAACGATAGAACTTAAGCACATTACTTTGGTTCTCTTTAATCTCGTTGCCGGTTCCGTCACAACACAGTATTAGTTTACGCGGCATATCCTTTCTCCTTTAATCCATTAGCAGCGAAACATTAGATTAGCGCATCCCTAACAACTTGGCAAAAATAGAGAATCTGCTTTTTGGGCGCAATTTAACCAGATATGATCGCCTAAACAATTGGCAACTAAATTACTATTATTGGGTGATTGGCATTGAGCCGAATATCCCACTATTAGGCAGCTGGAAAGCGCATAAGAGGAACGATGACTGACTGGAATTCAAAAGTCGCAGGTGAGGGTTGTCCGTTTGATCAACCCCGTACAGACATCTCGACGATGCTATTAGAGGTGCAGAAACTCTCTGTTTCTACGTTATTTCTGGAGCGTATCCAAACCTATCGCGGACATTGCGTTCTCGTCTTTGACCCAAGGCATGCGACACGTATTGACGAGCTAAGCCGCGACGAATGGCAAATGATGTCTGATGATATCGCCTTAGCCGAGAGGTCGTTAATGCAGGTGTTCAAACCTGATCATATTAATATTGCGAGCATTGGGCAGATGGTTCCACACTTGCACTG
>DNHK01000314.1 GCA_003485905.1 Gammaproteobacteria bacterium
GCACATCCGGATGTGTTCAATTTGCTTCTACAGGTTATGGATCATGGTGCGCTAACAGATAATAATGGCCGAAAAGCAGATTTTCGTAACGTGATTTTGGTGATGACCACTAATGCAGGGGCGACAGCGGTTTCTCGAAATAGCGTAGGTTTCAAGGAGCAGGACAATAGCGCCGATGATACGGAAGCGATTCAAAAACTGTTTACGCCTGAATTTCGAAATCGAATTGATGCGATTATTCGGTTTAACCCGTTAAGTCGTGAAGTCTTGGCAATGGTAGTTGATAAGGAGCTATTACAGGTAGAGCGCCAGCTTGAAGAGAAAGGTGTCAGCCTTAAAGTTGAACAAAGCGCGCGAGATTGGTTGGCTGAGCATGGGTATGACCCTCAAATGGGCGCAAGACCATTGGGTCGCTTAATTCAGACCGAGGTGAAGCGAGGATTGGCGGATGAATTATTATTTGGGGGATTAGTTGATGGGGGCACGGTGTCGCTAAGTGCAGCCAAAGATAAACTCAAGTTTTCAATTAAGGCCAAGCAATCTAAAGGCGCGGTGTCCGTATAAGTAGTTTCGTAGATATAGTATTTACATCAATAGCTGCACAGAAACTAAATAGCAGACCGCAGCCTACTCGGTTGGATGCTCAGTGAACAAAAATACCGTCAATTGACTCTATTTCGACCGTTGTAGTTCGCGAGCTTCTCTTTTCCACCATCCGCACCAACACATGTTGCCTATCTTCTGCAAGCCACAGGGTTAGGGTGCGATCGGGGACTTCTTCCCTCTGCATTTCAATTTTCACCGTATTCAGGTCACCTATTTCGGTGCTAATTGATTCGTCGGAAATGTTATTAATGATGTACCCGCGAATTCGACGCGTTTTCGCGTCTACAATATAAAAGGGTTCTTCAGTACTCATTTGACCTTTTGATAAGGCGGCCGCAAACGCCATATTACAATTGTCTACTACGTAACCGGTGGAAACTTCAAAAACCGTAGGATCTTCGGGTCCGAAACTTATTTTGTTATTTTCCCAATCAAAGTTGGTTTCATTTTGATAAGCACCCCGTCCCTGTTTCGAAGATGAATAGCTATCGGAAACGACTTTTTGACCGTCGAATGTGAACGCACATGATTCAAACAAATCACCGCCCAATAAAATAGAGGCAAGACCTTCAGCTTTAGTTTCTGAGGTGCTTTGATAGATAGCACCGTCGTAAGAGAGCTTGGCAGCGAGTGTCCCCAATTTTGCACCACCTACCTTTATTGTGTAATTGAGCGCAATGTCGGCAGTAGATTGTGCCATCGAGCCTATACTGACGAACGATAGCGCTAAGAGAATCCCACGCAAAGCTAAGGTTATGATGTTTTTCATACTCGCACTTTATAGAGTCAAGCTAAGCGCTGTAAGTTACATGGCGCTTGC
This sequence comes from Gammaproteobacteria bacterium, assembly GCA_003485905.1. GTDB lineage: Bacteria > Pseudomonadota > Gammaproteobacteria > Arenicellales > Arenicellaceae > UBA10349. Next base: position 1,427 of record DNHK01000314.1, read on the forward strand.
GTAATGTTGAATATTAGACGATCAAAGTATTTATACATTGAACGTAATCACTTGTTCTGTGTTTTCTGCGTTGTTTAGCAGGACATTTCCTTCATTAGCTATACAAAGTTTGCCTTCAGCAAACCACTGCACTGCTAAAGGGTAGATTTGATGCTCAATAGTGTGGATTCGTTGCTCTAGCGTTTCAGCAGTGTCGTTTTCGTGGACTCGCAATTTACCTTGAACAATTACCGGTCCAGCATCGAGCTTGGGGGTGACGAAGTGAACACTGGCTCCATGCCACTTTTCTCCGGCGTCTATCACTCGCTGGTGAGTATTCAGCCCCGTATAACTTGGTAATAAAGATGGATGGATGTTGATCAAACGATTTTTAAAATGTTCTACGAAACTACTGCTGAGTATCCTCATAAAGCCAGCCAATACAACTAACTCGGTTTGCCATTCTTCAAGTTGAGCCAGCAGAGCCTGATCAAATGTCTCTCGGTCAACATATTGGCCGTGAGGGATGCATTGGCTAGCAATTCCCGCATTTTTGGCTCGCTCTAATCCGAATACGTCTTCTTTGTTGGAAATAACACCTACTATTTCTATCGGAAGGGTACCGTTATTAGCGCCATTGATGAACGTTTGCAAATTGCTTCCGAAGCCCGATACAAGCACAGCGACTCTGGTTTTGTGTGTCATTGCATAGAATTTGAATAACTAGCGAATGAGGACAGGTTCGGAATTGTCACCATCATGCAGCTCGCCAATTGTCATCGCTGGTTGTCCGTTGGATTCAAGATTGGCAATTGTTGCTTCAGCATCGTTAGCAGCTACTATCAAGATCATGCCTAAGCCGCAGTTAAATGTTCGGTACATTTCCGCCTGATCGATATTTCCTTCCTTTTTGAGCCAGTCAAAAATAGTGGGCCATTCCCATTGATCCCTTTTTATAACGGCATGGCAGTGGTCCGGAAGAACACGCACGAGGTTGCCTGGGATGCCGCCGCCGGTGATGTGGGCAAGTGCGTGTACATCGACCTTTTCGAGTAATTTTAGTATTGGCTTAACATATATTCTGGTAGGGGCCATGACGTGCTCTAACAATGACTTGCCGTCTATTGGCATATCGAAATTCGCATTTGATCTTTCTATAACTTTACGAATCAAAGAGTAGCCATTGGAATGTGGTCCTGTAGATGGCAGCCCAATCAGTACGTCGCCGGATGAAACTTTGGATCCATCGATAATTCGACTTTTCTCAACTGCACCGACACAAAACCCAGCGAGATCATATTCTCCCTCGCTATACATGCCAGGCATCTCTGCAGTTTCGCCGCCAATTAGAGCCGCGCCGGATTGTAGGCAGCCTTCCGCGATACCCTCAACTACCTGTGCGCCAGTTTGCGGGCTTAATTTACCGGTTGCGAAGTAGTCTAAAAAAAATAAAGGTTCTGCGCCTTGCACCAGAACATCGTTGACACACATTCCGACCAAGTCGATTCCGATGCTGTTATGTATACCGCTGTCGAACGCGAGCTTAAGCTTGGTGCCGACACCGTCGGTGCCGGATACCAGGACAGGTTTTTCATAAGAATCAGGTATTTGGAAAAGGGCGCCAAAGCCACCCAAGCCGCCGAGACAACCAGCACGCAT
>DNHK01000052.1 GCA_003485905.1 Gammaproteobacteria bacterium
GTCGGCGTTCCTGTCAATTAATATACAGATAGCTGCAACTAAAATAAGGATTGGAAATACAACGGCGGCAGTAGCTAATATCATCATTGGTGTTACACCCCTTCAAGGTATGGAAGCATACGGCCCAATAACAGGACCGCTGCCCACAAAAGTATAGTTGCCGCAGCCATAACTTTGGCTATTGGCGCTGCGTTGTCTCCGGCCTTCAAAGACCAGGGTTGGTTAAACATTGTGAAATACAGGGCCGAGACACCACCAATCGTGATTAGTGCTAACTTCCAATAAAATGCCGGGATCGCCGTATAGCGCTGTGAGTCCGCAATTAGAAAGGCCATGCCAGTGACAATATTTACCACTAATCCAAGAACACCAAGTGGTAGCAATCTATGCACCGCTTGAAAAGGTATGATTTTTGCTACGCCTAGAACTCGTAACGAAACGAATAGCACTACTCCGAATAACAATGCCATACCAATAAAATGAGCCGCTTCCATCGCTGGCCATATCCACGGCGAATTGAAGATATAAGCCCTTAGGGATTCAGTGGTACCCGATGCAGCTTGTGCTGCAATATCCACTCCAGCATCAATCCTTATTTCAGGGTGGTTTATGTCGCCCCCTCTAGCTCCCGTTTCGAGTAGAGTGACAATTGATATTACGGCTACAACCAACACGCCCCACTTGATCAAGGCTGTAGGTTGATCAAAACGTCGGTATTGCCACAAACCTAACCAAGACAAAAAGCTTGTGGCGCTAAGGCCAATAAACGTTATAAGTGCTGCGTCTTGGTGCACTGTAATAAGATCGCCGGATATATCGGCGTTATTCAAGATCGCCCAATTTGTCGCAAGACCGGTCAGGTATGTCGGTATCGCAAGTAACCCGAGCACAACAAACAATATCAAGCTTGCTCGATTTAAATCTTCGCTTTTTAAATATAGCGACGTCAGGTACAGGCCGATTACAATCACAAGCCCGACAGACGGAAAGTGATTTAATAGCATGTGCCAGTGAGGCACGTTAGTAAAAATATATTCCATCAATTACTCCGGGAAAACAGATTGTCCGCTTCGAAATGTTGTAATTTTTAATTTGATTTCTTGTGACTGCCTCGAAATATACTATTGTTTATTACATGAAGCAAAAAGTTTATTTCGCTAGAAGATGTCGCTTATACATTAGTTTGTCTGGTCGCGATGCCGTGCTCAGACTAGTCGCACGGGCTACACCTTTTGCTTGCACACTATGCCTTGTCTAGCTTCGGCGCTTCTCAAACCATCGGTATAGCCATATAAATGCACGGTAAGTTTTGTTTCTATCACCGGCGTGATAGCCTTTTTTGTTTGGTCAGTGACAGAAGTTTAAGGGCATTGATGCTTGAATCAGCCTAAAATACCGGCTGCTGACATACCCAATTTTAAGGGAAATTTTAATGACCAAAAATGTACGCTATGCACTAATAATCCTAGTGCTTGTGTTGGGGTGGTTATTCTCCGGCCTCATCATTAACAGCGACGATACGGATGAGAGCTTATCGGAAAGCGATCAACCTGAAAATCTTATTCGGGTACAGGTGAGTGATATTGCTGAGGAAACGTATAGTCCCAGCTTAAATATAAGCGCCCGTACCGAGGCGTTTCGGATTGTTGAGATCAAGGCAGAGACCAGCGGTCAGATTGAGGCAACGCCAATAGCCGAAGGTGAATTCGTTAAAGCTGGCGTAGAGTTGGCTCGGTTACGTATTGATGATCGCAGTTTCCGTGTACAAGAGGCGCAGGCCGGTTTGGATCAAGCTACACTTGATTACGAAGGGACATTAAAACTTCTAGCGAAAGAACTAGTTAGTGAAATTCAGGTGGCGAGAGTGAAGGCCAGTGTTGACGCGGCAAAAGCTAACCTAGAATTTCGTAAAGTCGAGTTGTCAAGAACTCTGCTTCGCGCGCCGTTTGATGCGGTATTAAATGAGCGGAAACTTGAAGTCGGGTCTTATTTGCAACCAGGGCAGACCTTTGCAGAATTATTACAGCTAGATCCAATAAAGGCAGTCGCATTAGTTTCCGGAGATGAGGTTTTAGATCTGGAAAGAGGTGCTCCGGTTGAATTGCAGCTAAGCAATGGAGATGTGCTTTTAGGTGAGTTGAGATATGTGAGTGCAAAGGCCGATGTGGCGACGCGCGCATTTCGAGTAGAAGCATTTTTTGAGAACCCTGATAACAAAGTATCTGCAGATCTCACCGGTAACTTAATAGTTCCGCGGGCACAGGCCAAAGCACATCGTATTCCTGCCTCGATCGTATCGTTGAATTCTGCTGGTGACTTACAGGTTAAGTGGGTGGATCAAGATGACGTGGTTCGCGCCTCCGAAATAGTTATATTGCATGACGACCGTTCAAGCTTATGGGTTTCAGGATTACCGGAGAAGGTTCGAATTATTGTGGTCGGCCAGGAATATGTGAGCATTGAGGAAAAGGTCGCCCCTATTCCTCGTTCAATCGAATCGTCCGAGTAAGGTAACGTAGATCTAATAATGGGGTTTTTAACAAGACTAATTGAGCGAAACCGCGCGAGTGTAGCGATTGTTGTGCTTATTTTGCTAGCCGGTGTAATTGCTCGTACTCAGATGACGATTGAGACATTTCCTAATGTCCCTGTTCCATTCGTGATTACGCAAGTTGTTCACCTAGGAATTTCGCCTGAAGATGGTGCACGCTTGATTGCACGCCCGATCGAGCAAGAGCTGGAAACACTTGATGGCATCGTTGAAGTTCGCTCTACTGCTCGAGAAAATCTGGTTTATACGGTGGTCGAGTTCGATTTAGACAAGGATATTGATGTGGCTGTCAGTGATGTGCGAGAGGCGGTAGATATAGCCCGAGCCGAATTCCCCGATAACACTGAAGAACCGATTGTTAGCGAAGTTTCTGCTGAGCAAGCGTTGGTGATAGTGGTGGCACTTTCAAGTGCGATCGCGTCAGAGCGCGACGTGTTTAATCTGGCAGAGGATTTAAAAAATCAATTTGAAGCGTTGCCGCAAGTTCTAGAAGTGACGATGAAAGGCGCGCGTGAAGAGGTGGCAGAGATACTAGTAAATCCGGCCAAAATGGATTTTTACAATGTATCTACCAACGAGCTTCTTACCGCGGTTGCTCGCAATAACCTGCTAGTGCCGGCAGGTGATTTGGATTCTGCGAGCGGAAATTTTGGTGTGAAGGTTCCCGCGCTTATAGAGAATACCGATGATATTAAAGATATTCCGGTGCGCTCGTCTGCTAACGGTGTTATCCGCTTAGGTCAGGTTGCAGATATTAAAAGAACTTATAAAGATGCCGCAGGTTTTTCCAGAGTTTATGGGCGTCCGGCGATTACATTGGAGGTGGTTAAGCGCTTGAAAGCGAATACTGCTGATACATCTCAAGCGGTACGTAGTTTGGTTGATACCCAACGAGACAGGTTTCCATCGTCGATTAATGTTGATTACGTTTATGACACTGCTTTTTTTGCAGAAGATATGGTTAGCGAACTGACCGGAAATATAGTGTTTGCGATGGCCCTTGTGATGGTTGTGGTAGTGGCTTCACTAGGCTTGCGCTCGGGGCTTTTGGTTGGGTTTGGAATACCGTTTTCTTTATTGGGTTCAATGATTATCGTCCATCAGATGGGGTATTCATTTAACTTTATGATTATGTTCGGGCTACTTTTGGCTATGGGCATGCTTATTGATGGCGCGATTGTGATTGTTGAGTATACGGTTCGATTGCGGGGCGAAGGTGTATCCGCAATGGAAGCGTATCTGCGCGCTATTCGAAGAATGGGAATGCCAGTTATTGCATCGACTTTAACTACCTTGGCTGCATTCCTGCCACTTATGTTCTGGCCAGGTATTATGGGCAAGTTTATGGGGTATTTGCCGGTAACTGTTTTTGCGGTCTTGATTTGGTCGTTAGTATTCTCGTTAATAGTAGTACCTGTACTTGGCGTAAACTTTTCTGGAGAAAAGTGCGATGGGTTTGGCCCGGTCAAACAACGTAAAGATGTGGAGTTCAATTTAATTCAGAATTCCTATCTGGGGCTGCTTGGGCGGGTGCTTGATAAACCTCTAGCATCGCTAACTATTATGATACTGCTGCTTTACGCAATATTTTTTAGTTACGGCACCTGGGGTCGCGGTACTGTCTTGGTAGATGAAGAGAATGAGGACGTATTTACAACTGTCAGTATACGTGCCCAAGGGAATTTGACCGTTGAAGAAAAGGCAGAACTTGTCGTCTCGACCGAAGAGGTGCTTGCAACCATTCCTGAAGTTAAAAGTTATTATGTGAGTAGCGGAGGGTTTGGTAATGGAGGTGCAAGTAGTAAAGATGAAGTAGCCGGAATATTGCTTGAACTGGTTCATACAAAACAAAGGGACCTCAGTTCTGCGGAAAGTCTGGAAAAAATTCGTGGACTGACAAATAGTTTTCCGGGAATTATTGTACAGGTCAAGAAAATCGAAGGCGGGCCACCAGTCGGCAAAGATGTTCAAATAGAACTCACTAGCCGTAACCGAGATTTATTAAATGAAGTGACTCAACAAATTCGAAGATACTTTGATGATGAATTAAGCAATGTTATCGATGTCGAAGATACCTTGTCGCTTCCAGGGATCGACTGGAATATCGAAGTGGATAGGAATCAGGCGGCGATGCATGGCGTCGATATCGCTCAGCTTGGCGGTATGATTCAATTGGTAACTGACGGTATGTATTTGGGTGAGTATCGTCCGGACGATGCTGATGCGGAAGTTGAATTGCGGCTTCGCTATCCGGCGGAAGATCGCTCGATTGAGCGTTTGAAGAATTTGCGTATTGCGACGCCACAAGGACCAGTACCCATTTCTAGCTTTGTTGATATCAAGCCTATGCCTCGGGTGGCTGTAATTCAGCGTCTAGATAGTGTTGAGGTTACACAAGTGACCGCAAATACCGACCAGGGTATTTTGGCCAGCGATAAGACAGCGGAAGTTCAGGCATGGTTGGACACTCAGGATTTTGCGGACGGCGTGAATATTGAGTTTCGAGGTGGGGCAGAAGAGAGTGATGAGGCTACTGCATTTTTAGGTTATGCCGCGGGCATGGCGTTATCGCTAATGATGATTATTTTGGTAGCGCAGTTTAATAGCTTTTATCAAGCGATATTGATTTTGTCGGCTGTTGTAATGTCGACTGCAGGGGTGTTGTTAGGCCTTTTGCTGGGCGGAAATTCGTTTAGTGTGATTTTGACCGGAATCGGGCTTGTAGCACTCGCGGGTATTGTTGTGAACAATAATATTGTTTTGATTGATACTTTTAATGAATATCGCAAA
>DNHK01000256.1 GCA_003485905.1 Gammaproteobacteria bacterium
TCCATGACTACCCTGTCCATGACTGCAGTTTCGTTAGCTTCATCTATGATTGCTTGATGGCCAGTCGATTCGCATCTAGTTGTCGAATCACTTACCCCACTTTCGACAACCGGTTTCCGTTAGCTAGTTTTAGCCATGATGCCTAAGCGACTTGCACGTGATGGGGTTTGAAGTCTTCACTAAAAGTAAATTCAAGCTTTATTCGCGGATCCAGCTTCAGAGCGACCTCTATCAGCTGACGCTGTGCACGCACGTCGTCACGAGTAAACACTACCAGGCTTTTTTGTCGGTCCTTGGCGAATAGCTTGACGATCTGGTAGAACAGCAGCGCCGAGTTTAAATCAAAAAAAACACTACCCTGCAGGTGAACCTGCAGTGAAGAAACGCGATTTTCATCTAAATAGCGCAACAAGTTTTTCCCTTGATCAATCTCGCTGCGCCATAATAATCGGCATGAACTGTTGAAGATCAAGCGTCCGATCAACTTGTCGTAATGAAACGCCGCTGCTTCGATTGATTGATTCATAGGTCCACAAGCCGCTCAATGAGAATGAAGCTAACATCATCTTCAAAATTTTCGAACCAATCTTCGGCCCGCAATCGTGCGGTCAGGTCATCCACCCCAGCTTCGCGTAGGCCAGTAAGTTCTAGAAAACGCTGTGGTGTCAGATCAAGGTCTTGCACATTGTGCAGTTTCAAAACTGCTTGTCTAAAACCCGCTGAAAACAACAAGTAACTCATGTTGCCAAACGACCGCTTCTCCGTACCAATTTCTATTTTCGAATCTAATCCCAGTGGGGTCGACATGAAGCCTGAAGCCAACTCTTCCACCTGATGGTTGTTGAATGCAATAGGCGGTTCTCCGTAACCACTAACGCTCATTCGGTCCTCGCTAAGCGTGATGTATAGCACCTTCGCGAACAGCGGGTTAGTCAACACTTTCTGCTGGCTGTATAGATAGTCGTTGGCATTCTTAAGCTGACTGCTGATTGGCTCACCGGCCAACGACTTGAAAAGTGCCTGTAACTGCAATACGGTTGTCGCCGTTTCAAGACCATAACCCGAAACCTGCCCATAGCAAAGTTCGATCAAATCGTCGCGATTCTGTCCTAGATGCCAAAAATCACCGCCTACCGAACGCGTCGGCAGGTAGCGAAAATTGATCGCATATTTTCCCCGATCAATCTTCCCTTCGACATGTTCCAGTTGCTTTTCGCGCAACCTGATCAGGCTGTCTACCTCGGCACCCAAGTGGGCGTTCTCTCGCTGTAGCAGCTCATTTAGTTGCACCACCTCCTCATTAGCTGCGGAAAGTTTGACCGTACGCTCCTCGACTATTCGCTCAAGGTTAAGGGTAAAATCTCCAAGTGTTTCACTGACCTTGTTGATAGTCGTGGCCAGGACTCCAAATTCGTCAGTCGATGTAACATTCACCCGATGCGAAAAATTATGTCTTAGCAATTGTACAGCACCTTCTCTTAAACGGGTCAACGGTACTACCACCCAGTAACCTACGACTAAGGTAAAGATAAACGCGATCGCCGCGGCAATCCCAAACAGATTCCAACTGTCGGCCTCTAGCTCATTTACACGTTGCTCAAACTCCAATATAGGATAATCCGCACCCAGCACCGCTATCACTTTGCCATCCTCGTTTTTAATCGGTATTGCCGCGGTCATAATCTTAATACACGGATCGAATTCATCTACATACCAGTTAGAGATACTCAACTCGCCATCCCTGAAGGCACTGCTGAACCTCGCTTTCGGCCGATAGGTATCACCAATGGGATACTTTGCGTCACCACCCATCTCCGACTCATAATTAGAATTAGCCAGCAACATGACCGCCTCGGAGGGATCAACGCCTGGAATCGGTACAGACAGATAGACCCGGCGTGCTACGAACCCGCTACCCACCGGCACTTTGGGGTTATTATGGCCAGCTGAGCACTGCCTGCCCGCGTCGCTCTGATCTAGCAATCTAAGCGGCGCTACAACTTTCCCACCACCCGCTTTTACCCGTCGTAGCAATTGCACCAACGTCTGAAACTCTAGGCTATCTTGGAGTTGATTGGAGGTAGCAGCACTTAACGCGGGCTTAACATCGTGAGATTTTAAAGTCTTGACCCAGTCATTAAGCTCAATATTGCTCTCTCCAGCTAGACTCTGGTTCAATCGTTGCTTAAGAGACTCGATTACATCTCGAGCCTCTTCATTGAAAACGAACGCGCCTGTATTTGTCACCGCGCTGATACTGGCCTTAAAGTCGTCATACGTGACATTTTTCGAGTAGCTGTAAGAATTGAACAAGATAGCGCCCGTCAGCGTGGTAATCACTGTAACCAACAATAATCCGAGTTTTACTGCGAATGAAAATTTCATTTTCGAGCCCTGCTTCAATCTGTACTATTTCATGACCCAAATATTCAGCTGACTTGGCGTCCGCTTGGGGCTAACGTCACCACGAGCAACGTCGTTAAACATCGGCGTAGCAATCAGCATGCTGTTGTTGGCTCATTACAGAACCCTCACCCTCGCATCTATTGATTCACTTGCTTGATCATGCAATAACCATGCACTACGACCTAACTGATTTTGATTATGCTTGCCAAATACCAACTTGAAGCCTTCCGATTGCAATATATTGAATTGCAATTCAACGACCAGCGGTTGGTCAAGGAAATATTGGATCATTGTTTTTAGCGAGCGCCAATAGCGCTCATCCAAGGCCCATTGACGGTATTGCTCGGCGCTGATGCCGCTGATTTTGACCACAATTCTGCCTTGGTATTCCGATATTTTGCTGCCGACAATGCCGTTATTACCAAGCTCATTACCTTGCCTACCAATAAAGCAGCGTTGACTTTCAGGCAACGTGAAAGCCCGTTCGCAGCATTCTTCAACACTGACCGTGGACCGCTTAAACAAATTCGCCAGCAGTTGGATAAGACCAGCACTCGTTCTGCGCTGAAGTCGAAACACATTAATATTGCGCAAAATAAAAGCCGGATCGACAAAATCCTCAATCCAACTTGCACCCCTGAGACCAATCATAGACAGCATCATTTGCTGCATATTAGTCACGCTATCTGCCGAGGCATAGGGCAGATTTGCCACCCGCGCCTTGTATACGAGTTGGTAAAGACGTTGATGAATGAGGTCTAAGAAGAAGCGTCCACCATGCTCGTCTTGATACGAGGCGCGTACAATCTCTTCTGTAATGAAGTTTGGCAGAACGGATTGCTGTCCGTACAAACCAGCAAGGTTGACATTGATTTGGTAAATATTAAGGCCATTACCAAGCATCACTCTTTCAATCGATTGCACTTCGGAACGCGGCAACCCCATACCTAACACTGGACGCAGGCGAATATAATGCAATGGATCCATACCATTTTCTGCGACGATCAGGCACAGAACACGATAAGCTTCAACAAGGCTATATCGGGCGGCATTCTCAATTAGAGACTGCTCTACAGAATCTCGGTTGTGCCTAGTCTCACTGGCCATTCCGCTTCCTCCCCAGTTCTGCTGTCGATAACGACCAGTTGACTAAAACTGTTCACGACATTTTGCAAAGCGAACAGTTGATCAAGTAACGCGCTGAACATAAACAACTCGCCAGCGCTGGCAAAACTTTCACCATTCATCACAACGCGATATTCGCTACCCAACAGTGGGCGTCCGAGACTAATTTTCTCAGTCGAAACAACCTTAAATATTTCAATAGCGCTGATAGCATGAATGTTAGACTTTTGTCTGGCCGATTTCACCAGCCCCGCAGGAATATGGTGCATCAGCAGTCGTTTTAGTTTCGCCGCATCATCGATTGAAGACATGCTCAGGGCTTGATCAGACACGACTTGCCATGCACTTTGGGTGACCACTGACGCAGACTGGAACTGCGTCGCGGCGGTCAGGTTGGTGAAACTGACCAATTCAGGCGAACCACCCGTTGGGCGCTTGATGTCCCCCGGCGCGATCTGGCTAGCCAACTCGCCGTTACAACAAGCGACACGAATTCGCAACACCTCTTCTCGCAAGTCTACGCTCTGCCCATTATATAAACCAAGCCACGGCACAGTTTGACCATCCTGCGCGCCAGGCTTACGAAAGAAATTGTATCCTGCTATGTTGGTAGAAACTGAGTCTGGACTCAGTAAGTTTTGATAGCGCAGATTTTCGGGCCGACCTTTTTGTATCGATTCGACTTCCTCGACATCTATAATCTCCAGCCCATGATCGCCAGAAAGACTTCGTTCATAAGCCTCAAGCGTGATGTCCGCTTCAGGTCCGCTAATTTTTTTCGTTTCAGCGTAGGCTGAAAATCGATTCACTGCTGGGGTAGCAAACAATTGTACCGCTGACTCTGTCAGCTCAGGAACCGACCAATTCGGCTGTGAAAGCTTAAACTCTAACGTAAAGGCTTCGCCCGAACGCTCGGTCCAACCACTGAGATCAATATCGAAAAACAAATATTTTTCGGTACTCACGTAGTAGTCTTGGAGTAACTGATGAGTACTTAGACTACTCGGGCCTTGAGGCTCATTTTCGCCAAGGAAATAGCCGGTTAAACGCACCTTAGGCGAAAAGATATTTCTGGTCCCACTTGCATCGGTAACATTCAGGCTTACCAGGGAGTTTTTCAACAAGCTAACCCAAGCAGCACTCTCGGCAATGGGCATGTCGAAATACAACCTAAGACTTTCAAATTCGTAATTCGCCACGTCATTGCGAGACGCATCAAAATCCATCTTAAGTTGCAATAGTTTGGTTTGGTTGCCTGCTAAGGTCTCTTCCGTACTATTCACCCCTACGGATCGAATAGCGATCGGCAAAACGGTGACGTCCCAAACAGTACAAAATCGACAGTGAACAGGTTGACCAAGGCTATCGCTAGCCAGCGAGACCGAATCAAATGCAGTGCCAGCCGCTAGCTTGAAAGGCGTTATCAGGTTTGCCTTGGGCATGAAGTCGAGAATCGTTGTCGCCGGCAGTGGCTGCATCAGCGTTGGCGTCAAAACTTGAGATAAGGCTTGCAGCGCTATAGGGAATTCATCAGAAATTTCCTTACGTAGCTGGGCCGTCAGATAGGCCACGCCCTTCAATATCATGTCGATGTCGGGATCGGCACTCTCTCGCACCAAATTCGCGGTAAGGGTTGGATATTCGTCACTGAAGACCTTCGCTGACTCTTTCAGCAGGCGCAGCTCTTGTTGATACAGTTCACTTAAGGATGTCATTTAGATTCAACTTCAAATGTATTGTCTGCCCGAAGCCTGCCATTCAAGCGAAAATTCAACCCTTCACGAGTCTCAATTTGCAGGCGAAAAGCCATGACGACGATGATGTTGTTAACTTCGGTCAGCGAACCCGCGATCGACTTGACCCGTTTGTCATAAGTTTTTATCAATTTTTCTATTAATCCAAGCAACGCTCGCCTGTCGTCTTCATCAACCAAACCACTGCTCAAGTCGATTTCAGGTATGCCGAAGCCAACGTCCATAGACACGGTATTAACCCGGGTATTGAGTAATTTCTTGATAAATCCTGCCAGCGACTCAATCACTTTAGTGTCGCTTACACCTCTTCGATCGTCTTCATGCTGCTTCGACGACAATCGGTTGAGCCGCTCAGTTATTCGCAACACTATGCTTCTCCGCGCCAAGTCGTAGTAAAAGCAGTGTCGCCATCCGGGCCCCAGTGCCAGCTAATCTCATCGTAAAAGACCGAAACGGTCTCCATCAAACGTTGGTGCTCAACCTCAACGCTTTTGACTTCCGGCATCCATTGTTCGAGCTGCGTAATGTACGCTCCTACGACATGGATTTTGTAATACAGCTGCTCTTCACCCCGCGTATCGAAGCGGAACCATTCCAAATCAATGGTTAGATTTTCTTTTGTCACTAGGGCCTGATAAAGATGGGGCGTGCTTTTGTCAACTTCCTTGCTGATGGCCACAGGCTGGTGGACAACCGGACCATTATTTAAATTGTTGCGACTCTGTGAGAACTGATTCACCCCATGCTTAAAGCCATGTATGTTCACTAATCCGCGTCGACCTCTACGCAAAGATGAACCTTCGATAGCCCCCTGGTTCTCACCTTCAATTCTCATATAGCCTGAAAAATCCATTAGGCAACCGCCTCATGCACGGGGACATGAACGGCAATTTCAACGCCTTCACCCATATATTTCAAATGAGGTTGCAGCGATAGAGAAATGTCATACCAACCCGGCTCCTTACCAACCAAGACATTAATGCGAGCATCGCGCAAAGGCCGTTTAGACCTTAGTGTTTGTGAGGGTGATTCTACGTCCGACACGTATTGCCGAACCCAGCGATTCAACAGATTTTCAATTGAGGAAGCGTTTTCGAATGTGCCTATACTGTCTCTGAAAATGATTTTGATACAATGTATGACCCGTAAGACAATAAGCAGATACTGAAATTTCGCACTGGCAAGTGAGTCAACGGTTTGTTGCCGATGTTCAAGATTAACAATACCCCAGCGTACCGAATTTGCTGTTTGAAACACTAACCGATGCGCGTGGTGACGAGTACCAATGGGGTTAAAACCCAGCGTAATGAGGTCAGCTTCCTTCGACTCCGACAACACATATTCGACAGGAAGGTTTTCATCAAGGCTCGCAAATGTCGAGCAGTCAATATCACCATGGCCGACGCCGGCGATAGCGGAACAGAAACCATGCTTGGAAAAACTTTCCATCAGATTGATCACGAACGGATAGCAAGCATTTAACCAGAGGCAATGTTCGTTATCATCTGCGATATATTCGTCGAACCAAGGCATCGAATGGTCGGCTTGCGCTGGCGCAGCAGTTTGGCTGTAAGCGCCTCGTATGCGTATTCGTGGCAATGTCAGCGCCAGGTAGCTGGCTTCGGTGGTCGCAAGAAAACTCCGCCATTTAATGTATCTCGCACCGCGATGCAATTCAGCCAGTCCATCGGCTCCGGCAAGTTCACGAAAGCTATCAACGCCAAGCATCGTGGGAGCGGTACCCGTTACCAATGGCACGTGTGCCAGCAGCGCTATCTGTGACAATTGTCTGAGTAGCACCAAGTCATGACCTGAGCCCGAAAAGTAGTCATCTAGCATCAATGCGCCATAAGGGACGCCACCAAACTGTCCGTAACTCTGGGTATAGAGCATTTCATACAGGTGCGAATCTTCAACGCTGGAAACGGCGTTAAGATCTTCCCACAATAACTCTCGACTGACGGGCAAAAACTCGATTCTACAGTTTTTCAACCCCTCATTGCTTTCACATAGCCAGTAAAGGCCGCGCCATGCGGATTCAATTTGCTGCCAAGCCGGATTGTGTAATATCTGATCCAACACCACCGACAACTGATCCTGTAGCTCGCACACCAAGAGCTCGAGACTCTCTCTAGAAGCTTGATCGGTATCAAGCTCGTCTACTTTAAGTCCCTGAGGGTTCAGGTCCTCGACAGCATAGTAGTCGGTATTTAGCTGCAGACGTTCGGCCAGGGAGTTGATCAGTTGACTCAACGCCCTCAAACGATCATCTCGCTCGATAACGTGCCGTGGCGAAAAGTCGGCGCGA
>DNHK01000290.1 GCA_003485905.1 Gammaproteobacteria bacterium
TCCGTGGCAGTCCCAACCTGGTACATATGGCGCATCCAAGCCCCCCATTGTTTGCGATTTAACAATGACATCTTTAATAATCTTGTTAACCGCGTGGCCAATATGTATATCGCCATTCGCATAAGGCGGGCCATCGTGTAGAACAAATTTTTCCTTGTTTGCTCTCGCCTTACGAATCGCCTGGTATATACCATCACTTTCCCAACGTTTAAGGGTTTCTGGTTCACGTTGGGGCAAACCTCCCTTCATCGGGAAAGAGGTTACTGGTAAATTTATTGTGCTTTTATACTGACTCATCTCATCATTAATTCGCGGCGTTCTCTGCCTATTTATTTTACTCGGGATTGCGTTAGATTTATTGAGTTTCTATACGCAATTACTTCTTACTATTTAGATGCCTGTAATTTATTAGACGTGCTTTGCGGTATTAACAATTACGGCAAGGGGCAACACCCGTTTAAATAGAATCAACCAAAGCTCGTATCTTAAAGCTGTTTGAGTAATTCCCTAGCTTGATTTACGTCACTATTTATTTGTATCACCAGCTCATCAAGCCCATCAAACTTTTGCTCATCACGCAAACGCTCTATAAACCGGACTTTAAGATTCTTACCGTACACATTCTCTTCAAAGTCTAATATATGCACTTCAAACCGCCGATCACGACCATTAACTGTAGGTCTAGTTCCAATATTAGCCACTGCATCTAGCCATCTACACTCACCAAGCTCAGAGTTATTGCTTTCTTGGATACAAACAACAACCGCAAACACTCCACTAATCGGCAAATACCTATCGCCCACATCCACATTTGCAGTGGGAAATCCAATCGTATGTCCTAACTGATCGCCTTTAAGTATAGGTCCACCAGCCATAAATGGACGCCCTAAATAATGCTCTGCAGTAGAAATATCACCTGTATCTAAAGCCTGTCGAATAGCGTTTGAACTCACCCGCACGCCATTCATTTCAAAACTTTCAGTATTATTTACGGTAAAACCATGCTGTTCGCCGACCTGCTGAAGATAGGCATAATCACCTTCACGATTGCAGCCAAACTTAAAGTCATCCCCGATCACCAAGTGCCCTGCATCTAACCCTTCTACCAAAGTAGAGCGTACAAACTCATCCGGGGATTGCTTAGCTAACTGTTGATCAAAACGAAGACATAATACTTGCTCAATTCCCGCATCAAACAAGAGCTCAGCTCGTTCTTCAATCGAAGTCAATCGACCGAACCTTTCTGAAGGAGAAAAATACTCTCGGGGTAATGGCTCAAAAGTTATTACGGTAGATTTAAGCGCCCTTTTTTCTGACTCTTTAATCAACTCAGCAATGATCCGTTGGTGCCCTAAATGCACTCCATCGTAGTTGCCAATTGTCACGGCAGAACCACGATTTGCTGCAGTTAGATTTTCAACACCCTCGATAATTTTCATAGCCTACCCACGAAGCCAGCGATTCTAACCGCTGGCAGCAATGCTGGCTATGTTTAAGTAATAATCAGTGCAAATAGCTCTAAGCAAGGCAACAACGCGATTTAATATTCTATATCTCGGCATGAGCAAATATCTTTCATCCAGCTTTCAGTCAAAGGGCACAAACTAATGGTGCTAGCTATTTGTGCGAAAAGTGGGCCCAATCTGGATCCAGTTCTTCGATAACTTCATCCAAAGAACGGCGTTGATCAAATCGCTGATAATGCTCACGATAATGGCCGATACGAATCTCGGGGTAATGCCAACTTAGATATCCCTCTCCAGTGTCAAAATCAACTTCCCACAAACCTTCAACCACCAAACCCAAACGCCTGAGCTTGTCCGCCCATTGTCGGACAACTAATTCGTATCGTGCCTCAACCGATTTTCTACGCGGATCAGCGATAAGCATACGTCTAAGCTTAAACTGAAACGGATCTAATTCTGATTGAGCCTGTTTGGTTATTTTAGTGACGGTTGGCAACAATTCACGAGCCTCAGACAATGTAAAGCACCGAGGCTGGTCGAGCGGTCCAATATTAATTGTTTGTGTTGAAAGAGCCATTAAATCAGTATATCTAATAACTTCCCTTTTATGAGTTACGCATTGATTGCCTATGCCGATGGCTTTAATAGCAACCCGGCAGGCCGCAAACCTAGCGCATACAATACACCAAAGTAAATACCTATACCGCCAACTACTAGTCCGAGCAGCCAAACTAAGCGCTCAGCAACACCTGCAGCAACCCACACCGAAGCAGGCGCACTCAACCACCACAAAAACACAGCCATCGCCAAGCACGCCAAAATCACCTTGGCAATGAAA
Source organism: Gammaproteobacteria bacterium (assembly GCA_003485905.1). Taxonomy (GTDB): domain Bacteria; phylum Pseudomonadota; class Gammaproteobacteria; order Arenicellales; family Arenicellaceae; genus UBA10349. Next base: position 2,305 of record DNHK01000290.1, read on the forward strand.
GTAAACCAGCCAGAAAGTGGTCGATATATCTTATCTCTCACCAACCTTCTATATAACAGCCCAGCATTGACCCAAGCAGCCAAAGATACCGATAGCGCCAAACCCACATGTGCCAGCCATTGAACAAGCACTATGCTCAAGCCAATATTGACGAGCATGGCAATAACACCTATGCGGACAGGCGTTTTGATATCTTGTCGCGCATAAAAACCGGGCGCTAACACTTTCACCAGTATTATTCCGACCACTCCCACAGAATAAGCAACCAAGGCATTGGCCGCCATCGCGACGTCATTTGCACTGAATACACTTGAAAGTTGGTAAATACTCGACACCAGGGGAGTGGCTAGAAGGATCAACGCAATACAGGCCGGCAAGGCAATCAATATAACCCAACGCAATGCCCAATCTAAAAGTTCACTAAAAGCTTCAGCTGACCCGGATGAATGAACTTTTGCAAGGCTTGGTAAAACTACAGTAGCTAACGCGATACCAAACACCCCAATTGGAAACTCCATTAATCGATCAGAATAATACAACCAGGAGACGCTTCCAGTAACAAGAAAGGATGCTAATAAAGTTCCCACCAATACGTTTATTTGTGCCACCGATATCCCAAACATTGCGGGCACCATCAATTTAAAAACCCGTGTGCTCGCCTCCTGAGGACCCAGCTTGGGTTTGGGCAGCAACTCTTTCTTCAATAAAAACGGCATTTGAAAAAACAGCTGTGCTATTCCGCCAAACAATACTCCAAATGCCAGTGCTGACGCAGCACTCTGCATATTTGGTGCCAACCACAATGCGGCAATAATCAGTGCAATATTTAATAGCACAGGAGTAAACGCAGGCACAGCAAAATCTCCAATGGTATTAAGCATCGCACCGGACATAGCGACCATAGATATGCAAAATAAATAGGGAAACATAATGCGAAGTGCATCTGTTGCCGCAATTAGTTTCTCCGGTTGGTCCACGTACCCATAGGCAAATAATTTAACTAACCAAGGCGCGAATAATGTCCCTGCTACGCTTAGTACAAATACGACTAAACCCAGCTGCCCAGCCATATGATTTACAAACTGTCGCGCCTGAATATCATCCTTTGCCCGTAACTCGGTGAACACGGGGATAAATGCCTGTGAAAACGCCCCTTCTCCAAATATTCGTCTCAAGAAATTAGGAATACGAAATGCGACAAAAAAAGCATCGGCCATCGCCCCAGTACCAATCATATTAGCAATTACAACGTCACGTATTAGCCCACTGACGCGCGATACGAAAGTCATAGTGCCGACAACGGCAGTCGATTTTAGTAGTTTTTTGGACACCTGCTACTGAACCACGATATAGCCAAATTCAAATACAATTTGAAGCGATTGTGCCAGACTTTCCAAGATTTTGTGGATATCTCCTGAAACCCTCTAAAATATAACAAAAAAGCTCGTTTTAAAGCTTGATTCCAGCTTGACAGGCAAGCTCATTTTCTGGATAGTTGCGCCCTCATTTTCCGGTGGGAAGAACAAGAGGATTAGCTACGTGGCAAATTCACCGCAAGCGAAAAAACGCGCAAGACAGAACGAATCTCGACGTCTGCTAAAAGCTGGGCAACGCTCAGCTTTACGAACTTCGATTAAGGCATTTTTAAAATCACTCGAAGCCGGTGATTCCGATGCATCCCGCAACTTATATCAAAAGGCAACGTCAAGCATTGATAGGGCTGTTTCAAAAGGATTGCACCATAAACATCGTGCGGCACGCCTTAAAAGCCGACTCAATAATCGACTTAGGGCTGTTTCAAGCTAAATTAGTAGATTTGGATCGCGCCAATTTGTTTTGGCTCAAAAGTACAAAAGGAGCTAATCGGCTCCTTTTTTATTACCCACAATTTAAACAATCTAGTGTTAGATCCAGTAATTCTGGCTGAAAATTCAAGCTCGCAATCTACAGCTTCTCAGCCTTTAAATAGGTTCCCACATTCCTACCTTGATGGATATCTAGCAATACATTTTCGACAGCACCACCCGCGATCACCGTGCTTGTACCATTACGCGCGGCGTGTTCTGCAGCTTCCAGTTTCGTCACCATGCCACCTCGACCAAAACTCGAACTACTTCCAGCATAGGACTTTAGCTTTGAATCGCCTGCTACTGCTTCAGATATCAAATGTGCTTCGATATGCTCGCGTGGATCGCCATCATATAGACCATTCTGGTCTGTAAGAATAACCAGTAAATCTGCAACGACCAAATCTGCAACCAGGGCGGCTAGATTATCATTATCGCCAAACCGAATTTC
>DNHK01000189.1 GCA_003485905.1 Gammaproteobacteria bacterium
GACCTAGATAACTGCTCACCACTGGGCAGAGTAATCTGCAACGGCACCGTTGCTAATTCGTCTCGATGAAAACCAATCACAAACTGGCCAGCCTCAGAAACACGCACATCCTGCCCATCATAAGTAACTGTGCTTCCGGCAGACACTTTACCAAGCACCAATCCACCCTGAACAAAATCACCTTGGATATCGATAGCCGCATGTTCGCTATTCTCACCCGCCGACTTAACTGGAGCAGAAATTACCGTACCAAGCACGATTGCAGCTCCAAGCAAGTGAATTATATTCTGTATCTGTATTTTCATCAGGCATCAGCTCCAACGTTTTGATCACTCGACTCAGCATTAGCAGGGGCAACACTTTTATAGCCAGGTATATTCTCCAAGGCCAGCTGCTCTAGAAACTCGTCTACTGCCAATACTTTTTGATGCTTGCTGCCAAAACGTCGAATAGCCAAGGTATTTTCGGCGGCCTCGCGCATTCCAATAGCCGCAATTATTGGTACTTTTTGCAGACTATGTTCCCGAACCTTATAGCTTATCTTCTCATTTCGAATATCAAGCTCAGCTCGAATTCCTGCAGCGGTCAATTGATGGAGAACCTCGGTAGCATAACCATCTGCATCTGAAACTATCGTGGCAATCACAACTTGAATTGGTGATAACCAAAACGGTAACGCACCCGCATGTTGCTCAATTAAAATACCAATAAATCGTTCCAATGAGCCCAAAATGGCCCTATGCAGCATTACCGGCACATGTTTATTGCCATCTTCACCAATGTATTCAGCGTCTAGTCTCCCAGGAGTCGAAAAATCAACCTGTATCGTTCCACATTGCCATACACGACCAATACAATCACGGAGGGAAAATTCGATTTTTGGCCCATAAAATGCACCTTCACCAGGCTGCAAATCCCAATCCAGGTTTTTGGCATCCAGTGCCTCAGCCAACGCGGCTTCTGATCGATCCCAAACTTCGTCGCTTCCAACCCGCTTCTCGGGTCTAGTAGATAATTTGTACAACACCTCTTCAAAACCAAAGTCTTGATAGACGTCGTGTAAAAAGTTGATAAAACTAGCTACTTCGGACTGAATTTGACCTTCGGTACAAAAAATGTGCGCATCATCCTGCACAAATCCACGTACACGCATAATACCGTGGAGAGCACCCGACATTTCATTTCTGTGGCAGGACCCAAACTCTGCTAATCGTAATGGTAATTCACGATAGCTTGTTAGCCCCTGGTTATATACCTGTACATGACAAGGGCAATTCATCGGCTTAACTGCATAGGTCCTCTCATCCACCTGCAAGCTAAACATATCATCGCCAAACTTATCCGCATGACCAGATTTTTCCCACAAACTAAAATCGACCAGCTGGGGCGTATTTATCTCCTGATAACCATGCTCCTCTTGTTGATGACGCATGTATTGCTTCACTGATTGGTAAATACTCCAACCTTTAGGGTGCCAAAAGACCATACCTGGGGCTTCTTCCTGCATGTGGAATAAGCCTAACTGCTTACCCAATAAACGGTGATCACGTTTTTCGGCCTCTTCCAATTGCCGCAGATATTGTTTGAGTTGTTGGTCATTCGCCCAGGCTGTCCCATATATTCGTTGCAATTGGGCATTTTTCGCATCCCCCCGCCAATAGGCACCCGCTAGTTTGGTCAATTTGAACGCGTGCCCTAACACACCTGTAGAGGGTAAATGTGGGCCCCGACACAGGTCGAGAAAATCACCTTGGCGATAAACTGAAATCACTTCGTCCTTCGGCAAATCCCCAATTATCTCGGCTTTGTAGCTCTCACCTATGGATTCAAAATATTCAATAGCATCATCTCGTTGCCATACTTCACGAACAATTTCCTCGTTACGTTTAACGATATCTTTCATTCGCACCTCGATTTTCTCGAAGTCTTCCTGGGTAAAAGGATCGTCACGAACAAAATCATAATAGAAGCCATTTTCAATTGCAGGTCCAATAGTCACCTGCGTTTCCGGAAAAAGCTCTTTTACTGCCTCAGCCAATACATGCGCAGCATCATGTCGAATTACTTCTAGGCCCTCATCCGTATCACGAGTAATCAGCTCAACCGTGCAATCAGTTTCAATTTCACGGGTAAGATCTTGAAGGTCATCGTTGACCCGGATTGCTACGGACTTTTTTCGAAGGGAATTGCTAATTGACTCGGCTATTTTCAAGCCGGTTACCGGCGTATCAAATGATCGCGAACTACCATCGGGAAATTGAATTTGAACTGTCATGATTGGCTTGGAAGCAGAGTTTATTCACTCTGGCTTTGTTTATATCTTTACGGGAATTCTACCTCGTAACAGCCTGAGTTGTTAGGCCACCCTTGCTTGAAATTCACCAAACAATCCAAGGTGCATTCCATCGGCCTTGGCTGAGTGAAATACAAAATAGCTATCACGAGAATTGGTCTAGCCAAAAACTCAACATAACTAGATTCGAAGCGCCCTAAATGATCTGCTAAAATCACCTCAAATCGAAATTCCGGCTAATATCGCCCCACTAATTTTTGGTTATAACAATAATGGAACTACCTAAACAAGCTTTCTACCAGCACTTTTCATTTGATGCATCGAGACGGGTTCAATTACTCATTATTCTATTATTGACCTCACTGAGCGTAAGCGCCCACCACTCGAGATCGGAATATTCAGGAAACCCCACAAGCGAGATTGAAGGTGCGGTTGTCAACATTTCCTGGCGTAATCCGCACGTCATGATTACTGTCAAATCGGTAGAAGCTGATGGCTCAGAAACACTTTGGGAGCTAGAAGGCTCTGACGCTGGAACCTTTAAACGGCGTGGATTGGAAGAGAGCCAAATCAAGGTTGGTGACAACATTAAAGCCGCTGGCAGAATTTCCAGTCGTCGAGGAACCTGGATTGCAATGTCCAATATACTCCTCCCGAATGGAATAGAAATGGTGTTTGGACAAGGTGAACCACGCTGGGCTGAAGAATATGTCGGAGGCAAGCTTTTCCGTGAGCCTGTGAACCAAAACGATAAAGATGCTGTTGAGGGTATTTTTCGCTTATGGATCCGGTCTGTCGGCACAACCTATGGCGTGCAGGACGAACCGCCATTGACACCCGAAGCCAGAGCAGCCTACGAAAGCTACGACCAACTTATAGACGACCCAGTACTCGATTGCACTCTTCCAGGTATGCCACGCGTGATGACGGTAGTTGGCTATCGACCAATCGAATTTGAGCAAGACGGCGACGACATCTTATTGCACTCGGAGAATTTTAACCTAACTCGCCATATCCATATGAATGACGAAACCGATGTCAGCAGTATGGAAGCAACCCCATTGGGTTACTCAACGGGTGTATGGGATGGCGATGCCTTGGTTGTAACGACTACGCGAGTTAGTTGGCCCTTCTTCGACCTGCCACCATTGATTGCCATTCCGCAGAGCGAAGAAACTAAAATTGTAGAACGATTCGTTTTAGACGATATTAACGATACATTAACTTACGATTTTTGGGCGCACGACCCAGTCAACTTCACTGCCCCTATTGAGAAACCGGGTTATATGGTCTGGGGCTACCAGCCTGGGCAAGAACGTGAAACTGACGGCTGCGTAGACTATGTGGATGTCCCTGCCATTTAACTCTCGCTAACTGATAATCGGCTCTAGATGCCTCGAAGCGATGATTAGATCGCTCCCTGAATACTATTTGCGCTTTACAGTCGGCGGCGGAACGATATCACGAACACCTGGTTGATTAACTTTATCCAAGATAACCGTCGTACCGCGCTCAGTGGTCATAGCACTTATTGTCATGTCGTCCTTCCCGTTTCTGGCTGGCCACCCGACAATACTTACCGTTTCACCAACCTCAGCAATATCGCGAGGAAGTCCTCGATCATCCCAACGACGGGGGTTCATACTCTCAATTGTCCAATGCTCGGTGCTGCCATCTTCATTGGTAACCTCTAATTCCAACTCAATATGCGGATTAGAAAATGCTAATTTGGTTAATATTCCGGTACGGGATATCTTATTGTCTATATCGTATATTGCGAAAGAGTGATGCGCCTGGGACGAAAACGAAACCAGCGCGAACAGAGCCACTACCAAACTAAATAATTTTTTCATGTGTTGAGCCTCGATTAACTGCATTTCCGACTAAAACGTAAACATCACCTGATTAGTGATATTCTAATTCAAGATAACCCGCAATATATGGGCAATTTAAAAAATCACGATTTACTCCATATTGTGTACACTTTAATGCAACTGTTTGATGCAAAACTGAAATAATCAGCAGAATTCCTCTTTTTTATAATTTTGCGAAACAATGAACAGCGCGGATAATTCTATGAACAGACTACTACACTTTAATGCGGCCCTCATAATATCGCTTTTAGGACTCTCTACTTTAGCGGCGTCAACCATCGCTACAGCACAAGAAACTAAAACTGATATCGCAGATGAGCACGATAAAGTATGTTCCTATTTACAATATGAACCAAAGTCGGGAGACCTTTTTAACCGTGATGAAATGCTTCCAATTACCACTGTGTGGTTTGAAGACACATCGTGCATGGAAGATACAGAAAAAAATAGATTAAAGATCATTGATTCAATAGCACGCTCATACGGACATGAAGGTACTGATTTTGAAAATAATCAACCAAAAGTTAGCCGGCAAAATGCTCATGGAGACTGCTACGAGCTGCCGGAAGATTCTTCTGTAGCGTTAAATATCTATTATATTTTTGATACCGAATTCATACAGGGCTTCGTTCACGCCCAGCCTAAAGATGGCATATGTGTTGAAGCAGCGGGTCGTGGTGCTGGTGGGCCCGGTGGCGGAAGACCTGGTGGCAATGGTTAATAAGGTCTGAAAGTTTAGATAAACGAGGTTAATGAAATGATTAGACGACCAATTAGCAATTTGTTTCTTAACATTGCTGCAGTTATTAGTTTCGTGTTTGTGACAGCGCTACCAGCAATGGCTGACAATTTTGTGGTTTATGGTGCTAGTGGCAAGATTGGCGATATCATCGTTACCGAGGCGCTTGACCGCGGACACCACGTTACTGGCGTATCCCGAAATCCGGAAAACCTAACCAACGCTCACCCAAACTTTTCTGCAATAGCTGGTGATGTTACTAACCTAGAATCAATGATCGCGGTCATATCTGGTGCTGACGCGGTGATTCTCTCGTTGAGTGGTGGTGGTCCAGGAAATACACCAGAAGAAGCTACTACTGCCCGGGCTGCAGCAACATTTGTACAAGCCGCCAAACAACTAGGTGATTCAGCCCCACATGCGGTACAGGTAGGCGGCGGAACCACTCTTTGGGTTAATGGTGTCTGGGCGCTTGAGGAATTGGAACTTGAAGAAGGCACTCCTCGACATGGTCAGTACTATGGTCACTGGATGGCTCTGGAAACGTACAAAGCATCATCAGGTGTGAAATGGACCGTAATGACACCCCCACCCTCTGCAATGCAACCACGAGCCCGCACGGGTGAGTACCGGCTAGGTGAAGAAGAAGTTCTCTTTAATGCCGACGGCGAGAGCTTTATATCCACCGAAGATTTTGTCGTAGCGCTAGTGGATGAAGCTGAAAGTGGACAATCTGTGGGTAAACGTGTCGCGGTAGGACCACCCTACTAGCTCTTGAGCCGTTCAAAATTAAGTCATTCTACCCATCAGTTAACTACGGGGTAGAATGAGGTAGGCATCAGGGCTGAACTTTATAATTCTGTCCGCTGCGTTGCTTGTCTTATAGTGCTTGTTTAATTGTGACCGCCTAATGTTGTGAGGCTGAAGAAGCTTTGAGATCTTCGGCTGTCGCGCTTCCCTGTGGCGCGTAGAATGTCACAACTTTTCCATCCGGAAGCAAAACATGCGTAACCCGCAACATCGTTACGCCGTCGCGGCCAGGATTACCCATTAAGGTCAACTTATCCCCGGGGTTGATTTCTCCGCCTACTGCGCCATACCTCCGCATCATATTATTTGCCGGCAGCTCAGCGACCCATTCTTTTACATCACCGCTCTCATCGGCCATCGTATAGACCAATCGACCATGCGGGTTTACAGGTGTATACGAAACAGCCGTTGCGTCAGTATGGACTACGCGCTCGCGCATATCAAAATAGTAACCCGGATTATGATGCGCCAACGTGGAAAGGCTTCCAAATAACGCAAAAACCAATATATATAATCTACCGATCATTCGCCTGAACGAGTGATTCCTGCATTAGGCCCAACAAGTTGCGCAACGTCGCCATTTTCGAAGTCGACCCGTG
>DNHK01000250.1 GCA_003485905.1 Gammaproteobacteria bacterium
AGTGTTTTGGCAAGCTCCAAAGCGCTCATTGTGTCTAGCGTTTCTCCAGATTGCGAAATGGTTACGAATAGTGTGCCCGTGTCGACTACATGGCTCCGGTTGATATATTCACTGGCAATTTCAACATCGCAGCCAATACCAAAGTTTTCAAACCAGTAGCGCGCCACCATCGCAGCATGATAACTGGTGCCGCATGCGATCAGCTTTACTTTGCGTGTATTGTCGAATACTTCACTGGCAGTAATTCCGAATGATTGCTCAAGAACATGATCACCGACGATACGGCCTTCAAGGGTATCTGCAATAACCCTGCCTTGTTCATGAATTTCTTTGAGCATGTAGTGCTCGTAGCCATCCAAAGTGACGTCTGCATCCGATAGTGTGCTAACTAAGGTTTTGCGTTGGATCTCCTGGCCGTCTGCGTTCGTGATAGTCAGACCATCAGGTCTCAGTATTGCAACGTCGCCATCTTCCAGGACTTTGTAATTTTGTACCACGGAAACTAATGCCGACATGTCAGATGCAACGTAGTATTCACCTTCACCAATACCAATAAGAAGCGGGGAGCTTTTTCTGGCGACAACCAAGGTGTCGGGCTCATCCGCACAAATCACACCTAGACCCCATGCTCCTTCGAGCTGATTTACGGTATTTCTTACTGCACTTACAAAATCGGCACCTGACTGCATTTCTGCGTCGATTTTATGAGCAAGGACTTCAGTATCGGTTTCAGAGGTAAATACATAGCCCTTTGCGCGCAGTTCTTGGGCGAGCTCTTGATAGTTTTCGATGATCCCGTTATGCACTAATGCGATTCGTTGGTTAGACAAATGCGGGTGGGCGTTATGTTCAGATGGCACTCCGTGGGTGGCCCAACGGGTGTGCGCAATGCCAATATTGCCTTCGATACTGGTGTTTTCTACTAGAGATTTTAATTGCGCAACGCGGCCGACGCTGCGTTCACGACTTAATCCGCCAGCATTATTAATAATTGCGACACCGGCAGAATCGTAACCCCTATATTCGAGCTTTTGAAGTCCGTTAAGTAACACATCGACGACGTTGTTTCTCGCTAGAGCGCCTACTATTCCGCACATACTGTTTCGCCTGTTTTATTGACTATCGGGCTTATCACTTGCCTGCTATTTTTTTGTCGGGCGTTTCCAGCCCTGAATGCTTTTTTGCTTGGTGCGCGATATCGCGAGAGTGTCGGCTTCCACATCGTTGGTAACGGTAGTGCCTGCGCCTATGGTCGCGTTATTGCCGATAGTAACAGGAGCAACCAATTGGCAGTCAGAGCCAACAAATACGTTTTCACCAATTACCGTACGGTGTTTGTAAGCACCATCGTAATTGCAGGTGATTACGCCTGCGCCGATGTTGGTGTTAGCCCCAACATCGCTGTCACCTACATAACTCAAATGATTAGCTTTTGCGCCTGCTGCCAGCGTACTATTTTTTACTTCAACAAAGTTACCAATTCGAACATTTGCACCCAGCTCGCTACCGGGGCGAATTCGAGCGAACGGCCCTAGCACTGCTGACGCACCGACATGGGCATCTTCGACGACGCAGTTCGGCTCTATTCTGCATCCATCCGCCAAAACACTACCGCGAACGATGCTATTGGCACCAATTTCGACATTGCAGCCAATTGTCGTAGGTCCTTCGATTACAGTGTTTACGTCGAGACTACAGTCTGGCTCGATACTCACACTCCCACGAAACGTTACGCGGGTTGGGTCAATTATCGTTACGCCAGCGTCCATATACGATTGGGCTCTGCGAGTTTGATAGTGTTTTTCACATTCCGCCAGGTCACGGCGGCTATTTACACCGAGCACCGAACCAGAGTCATTGGTGCAAACACCGGTAATAGATTCGCCTTGAGACTTAACCAGTTTGACTATGTCGGTTAGATAATATTCTTTCTGATCATTGTTGTTATCTAATTTGCCCAACGCACCAGTCAATACTTCTACCGGTAAAGCCATGAATCCAGTGTTGATTTCTTTGGTAGCTCGCTGGGAATCACTACAATCACGATGTTCGATGATTTCGCAAACATTCTGCTCTGAATCGCGAATTATTCGTCCGTACCCAGTGGGGTCATCGAGTTCAGTTGTGAGCAACGCCAACTGCCCTAGAGCCGCGATTTCGGTCAGCTTGGTTAATTCAGTAGACCGAATTAACGGCACATCACCATAGAGTATAAGTACGGTATTTGATGCGCCGAGATTTGGCAAGACTTGCTGTACTGCGTGACCTGTACCTAGTTGTTCGGTCTGTGCGGCCCAGGTAACCTTTAGGTGTGGGTGGGCGGTTAGCACATGTTGTTTAATCACATCGGCATTCTGGCCAACCACAATGTGAATATTGGTATTATCTAGAGCCTCAGCGGTCTCAATGACATGGCTAATGAGTGCTTGTCCGCCGACTGGGTGCAGCACCTTGGTTAAAGAAGATTTCATACGCGTACCCTGCCCCGCAGCGAGGATAATTACGTCGATATTTGCAGCTGAATTCATCTCGCGAACTATATCATTTTTAAGGCTTGATAAGCCCGTGTCGATTAACTATTAGCATTGATCAAGCAGAACTCTTAGACCAAGCAACTGATAAGCTTTATTTGCGCGCTGATCGTTTACGTAATCAAGATGAGTTTTCTTCAAATTTACTCTGAGCGGAGCTTGTGGCGGTGCTGGGTGCTGTTGAAAGAAACTTATCAGCGGCCAGTACGAGTGAATCTACCGCGATGCCTAATTTGCTGGTGTTGTTGCGTTTGCATGCACGAACCAGTTCTACACAGCATTCTGCTAGGTTTTGCGCCCCAACGTATCTGGATGAGCCTGTTAATTTATGCGACGTTTCTCTCAATTTCTCAAGTTCGGTATTCTGGTAATGTGATGGCAGCCGGGTGATGGTCGCGGGCAGCCTATCGGTAAAGATTTTAAGGGCTTTCTCCCAGGTATCTTGATCTCCTGAGGCCAGGTCTAGTCCAGCCGATTTGTCGAGTACACGACCTTTGCGGTCGCATATGTCAGGGTCAATAAGTAAACCCAAGGCAGATATCAGATCCTTTTGACTGCATGGTTTGAGCAGTATTTGGTCGAAGGGGCTATCATCGATAAGTGTTTGGTGTAGCTCGATATCTGCTGTCACACATATAATTTTAGGACTTAAAGTGTTTTTATCTTTGTGGATCAATGGTGCTAAATCTGTACCCTTTATATCTCCGAGGTGCTGATCCATAAATATCAAGTCGAATGACTCTATTTGCAAAATTTCCTGAGCGGCTTTGCCCGAAAAACAAGTTGTTACTTCAACGCCAGTCGCTGCGAGAGTATTAATTAAAAATATATTGCTGACTTCGTCGTCATCTATTACCAGTGCAGTTTGTTGGCTACCGTCAAACTGCTCGATTTTCTTTGAGTTTTCTTGCGGTGCTATGGTGAAAGTATTGGGAATGTTAAGAGTGAATTGGCTCCCATTACCAAGTGTGCTTTTCGCCTTGAGAGTGCAACCCAGAGTTTCCACCAAGCGTTTAGTAATCGCTAACCCCAAACCGACGCCATCGTTAGATTGACTTTGGGCGTCGTCGCCCCGTTGAAATGGTTAAAATATACGCTTTAACTGCTCCTCATGAATGCCCGGGCCAGTATCTGAGATAATAATCGTGAGATGCGACTTTTGCTTATTCTCGTTATCCGCGAAAATTCTAATAGTAACGCCACCTTCTTGGGTGTACCGAATTGCATTGGTGATTAAGTTGTCCAAAATCTGAGTGATTTTGGTCGCATCGCCAGAAATTCGTTCAGGTATCGTGCTTTCAAGGTCGAGATGCAAGAATAAAGATTTCTTTTCTGCCATATGCTTATGCCTGGCAGCACATGCTTTGGCAATTTGAGTAAGAGAAAACGGAATATTTCGAACAGTAGATTGACCGGATTCTAGATACGCGAAATTAAGAGTGTCATCGACTAAATGTATAAGGTGGCGTATAGATCGGTCGATTGGAGCTACCATGTTTTGATCAGATTCACTTAACTTACTNNACGTCAGGAGATTCATTACGCCGTGCAGCGGAGTTCGAATTTCGTGGCTAACCTTTGCTAATAAGCGTGATTTGGATAATTCGGCGGCCTCTGCTCGTAATCGAGCCTGTTCCAAAGATTTTTCGACGCGCTTACGTTCGCTAATATCACGGGCAATTCCTTGGAATCCGGTAACTTTAGACTTATTTAGAACGGGCCTTGAGTTTATTTCCACGGTGCAAATCTCACCTTCTTTGGTGACTAGGTCGAGCTCGAAAAATAATGTGTCTTCGCCAGCAGCATGGTCGCGGTAAATTTGCGAGGCTCGATTCCACTCATGTGGGGCGACTAATTGATTCCAATCCAAAGTAAGCCCTTCTTCTACCGAATAGCCAATAACTTCAGAGATACGGTCGTTACCATTTCGGAAATGTCCTTTCCGGTCGACGGTGAAAACAATGTCGGTGGCGTTATTATAAAACTCTTTGTATCGCCGCTCATTAATCTTCGACTTTTTTAGTTCTTCTTGCAGACGCTCCAGCTCAGACACACGCTGTCGGTGTGTTGGTTGGATGTCCTTGTTTGGCGTTCCAGCACGTTTCGAATCCATATTTCCCTCATTTGTGTAGCGCCCTGCTGCCGGAGTTGTGGCGCAATAATTCTGCGGCAGCCCAACGGGTAGAAAAATGATATAGTTAAATCAATGGCTTGCCAATCTATTTGGCAAAATTATTGTATCGAGAAACACATTTTTTGATGCAAGGCTTAGTGATCGCGGATCAAAAGGAGGCAACGGGAGGGTAGCCACATGCAAGATTTAAATCTTCGAACTATTGATGAATCTACTTCGGACGATCAGCAAACCCGGATCATGTTGGTGGACGATGACGAGCTAGTGATCTCAGTTCTTGATGCGGGGTTATCTAAGATGGGATATCTCGTAATGAGTTATACGCAGCCACAAGATGCTTTAGACAATTATCAAAATTTTGGGCCTGATCTAGTTATATTAGATTTTGAGATGCCAGAGATGAACGGCGCTGTGTTGGCTGAAAAAATGCTCTCCAAAATGTACCGACCGATTATTGTTCTTTCTGTGCGACATGATGATTTTGGTTGGTTGAAGGCAGTGGAGGCGGGAGCGTTAAACTATTTGGTGAAGCCGGTTAGCGCAGTTCAATTACGTCCGACCATAGAAGCAACCTTGTCGAGCTATCGAAACCTGGTAGATCTCGTTGAGCGAGATAATTCTGGTGATCATTCTATTCCAGGTTCCTCGGCGGCAGTGCTAGATCAATTAGGGTTTGGTGTGATAGTTGTTTCGGTTACTTTGAAAGTTACAAAAATGAATGCGCAGGCTAAAGAAATGATGTCGGGAATATCTTCTTTGGTAATTCAGCAAGGCGACTTACAGTTGTTAGATGCCTCATTTTGTGAGCGTTTTAAAGCGTTCACGGCGTCCACAGAGTTAGCTATCACCTTGCTATTACGAGAAGACGATAATTCGTATCCTGTTTTTATCAGGCGGGTAAGTAATGAATCTTTTACGGGGTATACACTCTTTTTGCTAAATCCAGGGTCGGGCTTGGAATTGAGTGATGATCTTGTTTCAATGTTCTACGGTTTGACTGGGAGAGAGGTGAGGATTGCAAAGTCTATTTCTGCAGGAATGTCGATTGAAGACTATTGTTCTAAGTATTTTGTTTCTGCAAATACAGCCAAAACGCAGTTAAAGTCAGTATTTTTAAAAACTGGAGTACACAGTCAGGCTGAATTGGTCGCGAAAATCGCTGCATTGGCAAACCCACTAATTAACTAGAATTTGTTAACCGAATTAGTATTAGATGCTCGTGCAAACATAAATAAGCGTTTGGGGAACGGTAATTCATTCAGTACAGTCCCGTCATGGGCGGCTGTCAAATTTTTATTGGTCTATCAATTTTGATAGCACAGCCATAGATTTGAGCAGCTCCACATGAGTCTTCCTATGCCAAAGAGTCGTTAGGCATAAAAATATTTCTAGTGGAGTTTGTTTCCTTGCAACGGATACTTGTCGAGCTGTTGCTGCGGTATCTTGAGTATTTAAGTAGGTTTGGTGAGGTTTAGTTGAAAAAAACAGTCGCAATAATTGGTGGCGGGCCCGCCGGACTTACGGCAGCGTATGAATTGCTAAAAGAATCGAATATGGATGTCACCGTATTTGAGGCGGGGGATGATGTGGGCGGTATTTCACGCACCGTAAATTACAAAGGTAACCGAATGGATATCGGTGGGCATCGATTTTTCTCAAAGTCTGACACTGTGATGAATTGGTGGAGTGAAATTCTTCCAGTTGAATCGAGTGATCAAAAAAACTTCGACATTCATTACCAAGGCAAAAGTAGGCGTATTGAATCCGCAAGTAAAAGTGAACCGGACAATGTAGATGATGTGATGTTGGTTCGCTCTAGACGTTCCAGCATTTATTTCCTACGCTCACTATTTGACTACCCTATTACGCCAAATTTAAAGACGTTCTCTAATCTAGGGTTATGGCGATCATTAAAAATGATGTTTAGTTACGGATTTACTCTGGTTACGCCAAAACGACCAGAAACGAATCTTGAGCAATTTATGATCAATCGATTTGGCAAAGAGCTGTACCAGACGTTTTTTAAATCTTATACCGAGAAAGTTTGGGGCGTGTCTTGTGAAGAGATAAGCGCTGAATGGGGCGCTCAACGACTTAAGGGGCTATCTATCGCTGGGGCGATTAAGCACTTTGTAATGGGATTGCTCAAGGGGCCTGATCAAAGTATTCGACAAAAGGAGGTTGAAACCTCCTTAATTGAACGGTTTCTTTATCCAAAGTATGGGCCTGGACAATTGTGGCAAAAGGTACGAGATCGTGTCGTTGCAGCCGGAGGGGAAGTAAAGCTCCATTCAAGAGTAGTGGGTTTGGAATGCCAGGGAACTCATGTTGTTTCGCTGGCTGTCGAGGATGGTGAGACCGGCGAGCGCTATAATTGCGAACCTGACTACGTGATTTCTACTATGCCCATTAAAGAGTTAGTTCAATTTTTGGGTGATAGTTTACCCGCGGATGCTCGGAGAGTAGCTAGTGGTCTGTTGTATCGCGACTTTATAACCGTCGGTTTGTTATTGAGCGATATTAAGTTAAAGGAACCAAACGATTCTGGTGAAGAGGTTATGTTGAAGGACAACTGGATTTATATTCAGGAGCCGGATGTACAGCTAGGTCGCTTGCAAATATTCAACAACTGGAGTCCGTATTTGGTGGCGGATCAATCAACTGTATGGCTGGGTTTGGAATATTTCTGCAACGAGGGCGACGCTTTGTGGTCATTGAGTGATGACGATATTAAAAGCTTAGCGATAGCGGAATTAGAAAAAATAGATATTATTGATTCCAATAAAACGCTAGATGCAGTTGTCGTTAGGGTGCCGAAGACTTACCCCGCATATTTTGGCACTTATGCTGAGTTTGACAAGTTACAGCAACCATTGGATGAAATTGATAATTTATATTTGGTTGGTCGTAACGGGATGCACAAATATAATAATCAGGATCATTCGATGCTGACTGCGATGGAGGCGGTAATAAATATTGTTTCAGGGCACCCTGATAAAGCAAATATTTGGGCAGTAAACACTGAAATGGAATATCACGAATCCAAGTAAGTTCGGAAACTGGTTTGCTACTAAATAATACCCGAGCACTGATAATTATTTTTGCGGTGACCTGTGGGCTATTTGCCCACAGTGTCGACCAGCGGGCACCGTGGTTCGGGGCAATTGATACGGGGCTGCATGAATGGTTAACCGGCAGTACGGTTAAGTTTGCTAAAAACTGGTACCGCGAAGGGCCCGTTAATTTAAAGTTTCTAATGTTGGAAGAACCATCAAGCGTGGAGTTTCCGATGCTGGAAGATCGTGGTGTCTACCAATCATATGCTCCTGGTTCTGTGCTACCGGTCTATCTAATAGCAAAAATAATTGGGCGTCCTCCGTCAGCTGCAATGGTTATGAGGTACAACTTACTTAACCACTTTGGTATAGCCTTTCTACTTGCGAT
>DNHK01000059.1 GCA_003485905.1 Gammaproteobacteria bacterium
CTCCTCAGATCGGTGAAGACGCGCTAAAGTGGCAATTAAATCATCAGCCTCATAACGTGGATGAGAAAAACAGGCGATTCCAGCGGCTTCGGAAAATCTACGGCACAGTAAGAACTGGCGCTCTAAGCTTTCTGGAACAAGCTCGCGATTAGCTTTGTACGGTGCATAAATTTCATTTCTAAAGGACTGCGACAAGCTTTCGTCAAATGCTATCGCCATATTTTTACAAGGTGCTTGCTCTGCCAGCTCGGTTAAAAATCGCGCAAATCCGTAAGCAGCATTAACAGGGAATCCCTCATGGTCGGTAATGGAATCTGGAATCGAAAACCAAGCACGAAAAATATAGATACTGGCATCAACAAGAACGCACGATGCCGGAGAGATTGCTGATGCCATTGCGCCCCCTACACACCAACGATTTGCAAGGACCCACCGCTTAGGCAGGTACAAAATTTAGTCAAAATGGCCTCAATTAAAATCGCGGTAGATCATTAGTTCTCTTTTATAATTAGACTCAATCTCAATTTTACGCAGTTCTGCTTCAGCAATTGCTGCCTCATATTCCAAAATCTGTGATGTAAGTGAGTCTTTCTCAATTGTCAGACGATCGATGAGACCGGTAGCTTCTGGCCTAGCCGAGGCCAAGCTTTCAGAAACTTGATCCAATCGATTTCTGCGCAATACCAATAAAGAATCCACAGTTGCCAGCTGCTGTTCAACCGTTTGCAACTTGTTGTCGCGCGCCCGCGCAATATCTTCTTCGGTATCATATATATCTGCAATGCGGGCTCGCTCTGCCAGTTCTAAATCTAGCTTAGCCTGCAATGCTGAATCTCGCTCGGCTGTCTCTTTTGCCTCTGCTAACTCTTCATCCGTAAGTGGTCGACTCTCTCGCCCTAAAACATTTCCACTTCCATCCATATGGGTAACGTCAGACTGTGCACATTCTTCAGATGCAAAGTTTCCATAGTGCCACTTGCCATCCGCATCTTGGCACTTTGCGATCTGCCCCTGCACACTCGTGGCAGGAAACAAAAACCATACGAATAACAGCCCAAACCATGTCCGAAATTTATTTTTTCTATTCATCTAATCAATCGCTCTTTGTAAATAGCAACCAAACGCCAAAAGTTATCATCGGCAAACATAGAAAATGCCCCATTGTTAGCCAATCCCCAGCAATAAAACCTATGTGTGCATCAGGTTCCCGCACAAACTCTACAGAAAAACGAAACACGCCATATAAACATAAAAATAAGCCAGCAACCCGACCATCAGGTCGTTTGCGTGAAGAGTACCACCACAGAATCGAAAATAGCACTAAACCTTCAAGTAACGCTTCGTAGAGCATCGAAGGATGTCGTGCTTGAGGGCCTGCCAATGGAAAGATGATACCCCAGGGCAAATCTGTAGTGCGTCCCCACAACTCTTGATTAATAAAATTAGCGATCCGCCCTAGAAACAATCCGATCGGTGTTAGCACTGCTGCAAAATCGGCTACTTGCCAAAATGTTTTGCCCCGGGTTCGAGCAAAAAATATCATCGCAATAATAACCCCAATCAACCCGCCGTGAAATGACATGCCCCCTTGCCACACTTTTAGAATATTGAGTGGGTTATCTACATAAGAAGAAAAATTATAAAATAAGGCATAACCTAATCGCCCACCCAACACGACGCCGAGAGCCCCAAAAAATATCAAATCAGATATTTGCTCCTTGTTCCATCCACTTGCAATACGATTAGCGCGATAATTCCCGATCAAGTAAACTAACAAAAAACTCAGCAAGTACATTAAGCCATACCAATGTATGGCCACTGGCCCGAGCTGCAGAGCAATAGGGTCTATTTCTGGATATTGCATTATGGCTAAAAAACCGGCATTGAAAGAAATGCGATTATACGATACTTCGGAATATTGCGGCGTTGTTAAAATTTGCCAAGCTAGCGAATACAAAAAAATTCGTTGAAATCCGATATTCGGACATCAATATACTTACCGAATAAAATGGGCAATAGCCTATTAATTCTAGCCGACCCAACTACAATCCAATTTAGGAAACGATAATGAAAAACTTTCTAATAATATTTAGCTCAGCTCTGGTTCTAGTAAATTCCAGTGTTTCTTATGGTGATGCAATTATTAGCTATTCAGGTGAAGGAAGTGACCAGACCGGCTCTCAAACTGCCTATGTGCAAGATGGCCGAGTCCTCATT
This sequence comes from Gammaproteobacteria bacterium, assembly GCA_003485905.1. Classification (GTDB taxonomy): domain Bacteria; phylum Pseudomonadota; class Gammaproteobacteria; order Arenicellales; family Arenicellaceae; genus UBA10349. The sequence goes on from DNHK01000059.1 coordinate 2,218, forward strand.
AAAGATGCTGGAGATGCTAATACAGACATTGTTTTCGAACCCGCTTCCGCAACAATGTACGTTCTTGACCACTCTAAAAAAACCGCGATGCGTATAAATGAACAAGCAATTGATAATTTTGCCGGCCAAGCAAGCGGTATGGCATCAATAATTCAACAACAGCTCGCAGCTCAAATGCAGAACATGTCCGCTGAAGAACAAGCGCAAATGCAGGAATTAATGGGCGGCTTCGGCTTAAGTGGAATGACGGAGCAAGCTACGCCATCAGCGCCTACCCTACAACAAACTGGAAATGCGGAATATGGTGGCATAGCGTGCAGTGTTAACAATGTTATACAAGATGGCCAGATCATTGCTAACGTATGTTTTAGTCAAGGCAACAATATCGGAATTTCAGATGAGGATTATCAGACCCTTGTAGGAATGCAAAATTTCACATTTAAAATGGCGAGTAAAGCCCAGCAGTTTAGCGGTATGCTAGGCGGTAACGTACCAGCATTTGGAGATATAGAAACCGACAATCTGATTATTCAGGGCACGAATTCTACTGGTGAGAGCAACTCGATGAACATAGAGCAAGTCAGCAATGAGTCAATACCTGCTGGCACAACCGCGTTGCCAACGGGTTATGCGGAAACTCAATTACCATCGCTTTCAGACCTAATGTAATTTCCAAGCCATCAAATCTAACTTGCTCGCCGCTAACGCCTTTCAGTAAAACAGATTTACAGATACAGACTAGCGGCGACCCGATTATTTATTACGTAACCGGGCCTCAGGTCAAGGCCATCGCAGCGAGATTAGCGCCCGGCCAGCAGCCGACCAACTATATTTACAGGTTTAGATTTATAGTTTTAGCTTCCGGCCAAAGCTTGTTGAAAATCGTTCGCAGAATGCCTTTTTAGAAAATTTATGGTTCTGCGGGCCAACTGATTCGATTTTGACTGCACCGAGTAGTGAACCGATTAGCGCCGAAGTCTCCCAATCCAAGCCATTCAGGTATCCATACAACAAGCCTCCCCTTAATGCATCGCCACACCCGGTAGGGTCTAAAGCAGTACCTATTGGTGCCGCTGGGATCTCAGTGATTCGACCTTCGGTGTACAAGCTCGCGCCTTTCGCTCCCTTTGTAACCAAAAGCATCTCCAGATCCCTTGCGATCAAACCGATTTCACGACCAGTCTGATTTTCGATCATCTGAGCTTCATAATCGTTCACGACCATAAAATTGGCTTGCTTGATAAATTGTTCCAAATCACTGCCATCGAACATGGGTAGACCTTGACCAGGATCAAATACAAAAGGTATCCCCAACTTGGCAAATTGTGCGGCGTGTTCAATCATCCCATCGCGGCCATCAGGCGAAACAATTCCTATTCCGACATTTTTAGCCATCCTCACCGTATTCTTATCCGAACGGGACATTGCCCCTGGATGAAACGCAGTAATCTGGTTGTCTTCCATATCTGTGGTAATAAAAGCCTGCCCAGTAAAAGCATCTTTAATTTGACGAACGTGTGTGCGATCAATCTTATTCTTATCTAGCCAGTTGGCGTAAGGATCAAAATCATCACCCACAGTTGCCATAATTAGTGGATCACCGCCCAGTAACTTCAGGTTGTAAGCTATATTCCCAGCACACCCGCCAAACTCGCGTCGCATACCCGGAACCAAAAAGCTGACATTCAACATATGAACTTTGTCGGGCAAAATATGGTTTCTAAATTTATCTTCAAACACCATAATGGTGTCATACGCCATTGACCCGCAAATCAGGGCACGTTTTTTACTTTCCATAATTGATTTTATTATTAGTTTTTATAAATAAGTTCTGCGTGGAGCTCACTTGGAAAGGAACCCAGTTTCGAATCACGTCACAGCAGGTCGTTACATGAAAGAAACGAATGAGAAATTTAGCTACAAATTACTAATCACTCAGCGTTTCAACATAACTATCGCTTGATAACAAACGATCTAAATCTGACACATCAGCACAACGAATACGAAACATCCAACCCTTATCATATGGCCCTTGGTTAATAAGCTCAGGATTCTCATCTAGCGCTAAATTAACTTCAATTATTTCACCGCTTAACGGCGCATAGATGTCGGAAGCCGCTTTAACAGATTCAACCGCGCAACACTCTTGAGCTGCAGATACCGACGACCCAACTTCTGGCAGCTCGACGTACACCACATCACCCAGCGATTCCTGAGCATAATCAGTCAAACCAACTTCAATTAGATCATCCCCCATTAAACGAACCCATTCATGAGTCGCCGCGTACTTAAGTTCGGTTGGAGTATTACTCATTCCTATACCCTATCTTTGGTCTATTTAGCGTTTTATGTAGTTACGGATTCTAACCTGAAATTTAGCGATCTTCGCCAAAATTAGGTTTGAAAATTATCAGTTGGAGCTAAAGGATGAAAATCGTGTGCCTAAGTAGAACAGCTCTCACACATGCCATACATCACCAAAGAATGCTCCTGCAATTTAAAATTATGCTCTTCAGCAACTTTGTCCTGCAGCTTTTCAATCCCTTCATTATAAAACTCGATAACTTTGCTGCACTTAACGCAAACCAGATGATCATGGTGGTGCCCGTCATTAAGCTCGAACACCGATCGACCACCTTCGAAATTATGTCGGATAACCAGCTCTGCGTCTTCAAACTGCGTTAACACACGATAAACGGTAGCCAAACCAATCTCTTCACCGGTATCTAGCAACCTTTTATATACATCTTCGGCAGTAAAATGCTGGTCTGCGGCTTCTTCCATGATACCCAAGATTTTCAGTCGGGGTAATGTGGTCTTTAAACCCGCCTGCCTTAGCTCTTCGCTACTTGACATAATAAACCCTAGTTTTTCCTTCGTATAAGCTGGCCGAAATCTTAACACGAGTTCAGAAGTTTACGCAGCATCCTCACCATTCAGACAAACAATGTCTGAACTTATTGCACGATCTTTATCCACTCACCAGGTTTTGGCTCACCGAACGGGTAATATCCATTGATAGCTCGCAATTGTTGCTCCCCATAACTACCCATGTTTAATGCTCGGTCCAAAGCTCTAAACGTCATCCCTTGTTTTGCTTTGACATAACGAACACGAGGCAACTTTTGAGGCGAGCTTGAAACCTCCCGATACGGTCTAAATGTTTCCAGCAGCGCTTGAAATTGGTCATCGTGCCTCGGTGAAGACGATGACGAATTGTAATAGTTGATCTGGTAAACTCGATTACCGTTAAAAAACACAGCAAGCCTTTCCGATTTAGCATTTTCCTCTGTTGTATTCACCGCTCCCATGTGGCCCAACAAACCGCTAAGCCGAACATCTTTGGTACCAAAAAGTATTACTTTAGGCATATTCGACTGAATATACTCGGCAGGCGTCTTGCTTCCATTTCGTGTGCTGACCTGCACTTCCAACCACTCCTTCTCGTTCTTCGAAGTAGAGCGTAACGGTGGCCCTACCTCGGTAGTCCAATCCTTTGGAAACAAAATAGAAAACCGGTTGGTTTTATCAATGTATGTTTCCGGCGGAAGTTTCGGAGCATTTTCAGGCATCGTGCCACCTCCATAGAGCATTCCGTCGACTGCCTCTCGAAACTCTCCGTCATCGCCGAGCGTAATTGTTGAGTCACCCGGCAAGTTACCAACACCTCGTCTCAAACGCTGATCATCACGCGGGTGAGTCGCATAGACACCATGGTAGGTGCCCGGTGTTTTTCCCTCGGCACTTGCAATTTCACCTACAAAACGTCGATTACTGCGCAGTATTTCGATTACTTCGACCATCGCTGCGGGGTCATATCCTGCTTTAGAAAGGTATTCCAATCCATATTCATCAGCCTCCATTTCTAACTCTCTCTGATGGCCATAAGTAGAAACCTGAGACAGCAGATCGGCTGCTTGCATTGCATCACCGCTACCGGTCATGAGAGCCGTCAATATCGTTAAAAACGTCCCTCCACCACGTTTCGCCTTTCCTCGCTCATGGTGCCGCCCCGCGATATGGCCTACCTCATGACCTAATACAGCCGCCAACTGTGCCTCGGTCTTCAGCTGAATAAAGAGTCCTCTATTAAAATATATATATCCTCCCGGTGCCGCAAATGCGTTCACATCAAAGCTATCGATTAGAAAAAACTTGTATTCAAACCCTCTCGACTTACTGACCGCAGCCATACGCTGACCAACTTTATTTATATAAGCTTGAACATTTGCATCAGGGTAAAGCGGATTGTCTGCTATGTATTGTCTATGTAGCTTCTCATAAGTACCGACTTTTTCAGCGGAATCAGCTGGCACTACATACAACCCGACGCCTAACATGCACACTATGCATATCAGCGCTCGAAACGAAATGTTAATTTGGTGTTTCACCTGTCTCACCTTTAAAGTAGCTTTTAATTTGCATCGCTATTCCATTGCAAGCGCTGGACTGCACTCGAGCAATTATAGGAATAGGCACGATTATCGCAGGTAGATATGAAGTCCCTTCGGCGCTTACAGAAATTTGATCGATTTCTCGATTTTCTTCAATATCCCATATTGACACCTCGTACCCAGATTCATTGGTCCAAATACCCATGCCATAGCACCCGGCAAATCCAGGCGCAATTGCACAGCTCATCGAACCAGACTGATCCGTAGTCTCGGTGGACCCATCAACCCAGACAACATATCGCAAATTCATCGCGTTTAACCGTTCGCGCACTGTCGGTCTATTCATCATATACAGCATAGCTTCGATTTTGATGGGCGCTATCCTCGGCTCAAGCCACGGATAGAGCTCGTCTGATAACACCGTCTCACTAATAACTTGCAGACCATCACGGCCAACGTCATTTGCAACACACGACACCAAATCGTATTCGGTGTTGTAACTGCTTCCATGTCGGCGTCCAAGAACAGCAACGGCATCAGTACTGTCTAAGACGACCGTCTCAATGCGATTTTCTTCGACTCGCACGGTTGAACAGCCAACTAACGCCATTACACATGCCAACATAACTAAGTCTTTAATCATTCGGTTCATGGGGATAGCTCCGCGCCCTGATCGTCCAGCCAAGATTTAAAACCAATATCACGTGGTAAGCCCAGAATTATATTGGCACCTAGATCGCGAACCGCCACACGCACGGCTTCACCAAAGATCGAACCCCTGCTGGACATAAATCGCTGGTCAGATTTTCCGTAAGCGGTAACAGCCCAATCTGTTATTTCACGCCCTGCGCTATCAGAAATCCGTATGGAATACTTGGCCCATACCTCGAGTACTTCCACGCTCGTTTCAGCGGGTAATGCGTATTGAAAATCTTCCAACCTAGGCTCGAACATTACATCAACATTTATTGATTCTGGTCGCGACTCGTACTGCTCCAACGTAGTAAACATGCCGCCCAGAACATTGCCAAGAATCGCAGCCTGTGCCGCGCCTAGATCAACGGATTTCATGCCACGATCATCTCTACTCTCTTCATAGATATAATTGGCAAATTCCGGCGGTATAACGACACCTGCAGAATACGGATACTTCTCCAGTAAAGGAATAGGATATTCATCGGTTACAACCACTGCGGTTCCTCCGCAGCCTGTCAACACAGCACAACACAGCAAGATGCAGATCTGGACTGTTTTAGCTATTTTATTCATTTTTAGAATATTAAAGACCGTTTAAACCTACAAATGTACCGCCATTACGCCAGGTTAACTCACGCATCAATGCGGCAAAACGAATGCTGCTTTCAGGCTGTGCTCGCTGCCCCATGTAATAAACCGGAAAACCAATTGCATGAATGCGGACTCTGCGCTCACCATCTCGTCGTTCTCGATTAAGGCGATCAACCGCCGTTACAACGCGAGCCACTGAACCGCCGGTAAAGTCATCCCCAAAAACATAAAGACTAATTTTCTTATTCTCATCATAAAAGGAACGGATCGCGGCATCAATTCCTTCAACCGGGCTGCTATTACTAAATGGCCTCCATGTTCGCAAACTACGAACAATTGCGGTGCGTCGCTCAGGCGTATCCGGAATCCATCGATCACGATACTGTCGAAACATATAATCGCCCATATCGTTCAGCACCTGAATTCCTTTAACATTCGGATACACATCCAGAGTGGCAACCACTTCATCGATAACCTTACGCCATGCAGCTGACTGCATACTACCCGAGGTATCAATAATAAATACAATGTATTCACTATCTACGGGTATACCACCAACCAAATCTTTATTTTGAATTTCCTTATCTTGCAGAAGTCTCTCCATTTCCTCAGTCATACTTTGGCGAGCAGCCAGCAACTTCTCAAGCTCACTTGATCTTTCATCTTCTTCCCCACCGCTATCATTCATGGCAGCGGCCATGGCATTAAATTGCTGGGTAAGAATCGCGATTTTTTCTAAATATTCTGACAACTGTTCTTGCTTAACCGTCATATCACGATTCAACACAGTCGTTTCACCACGTATTTCGAATAGCGCTGCTTGTAAATCAGCAACTCTCCCCTCTTCAGGCACCGCCTGTTCAAGCGAATGCGGTGGCATAGTCCGGGTAATCATCATTAACAATACGATTGCCCCGAAACCGCAGCAAATAACGTCCAAAAAGGAAATGCTAGCGTCTTCTGATTGAGTTCTATTTTTCTTCATAGCATTTTGTATCTAAGGCCAATCCGGTGCTGGACTCATAAAAGCACCATTCGTTATGACAGCTAATCGCCAAAATGCCGAAGCTGCAATCGGATCCCCTTCCATAGGTTGCAAAATAGTATTCACTGGCACGCCCCGCGGAAGTCGCTCAATAGCTTCACGAAAAAACCCCATCCGTTGAGCCGCAGTCACCGTACCTTGTTTCGGATTCTCTCGCCCCTGTGTGGGCAACCCGTCTGTAACCAAAAAAACATTATCAGGCTGTGGCGACATAATTGCGGCTGCTTCAAAAATGGTTCGCAAGTTGGTACCCCCAGCCGGGATCCGATCACGCATATTAGCTACGGCATCATCCAGTTCACTTCTGTCACTAACCTCTAACCACTCGCCTTCAGTACCTGGCAGCGCGGACTCGTAATCAGTGTTAAACAAGTATATTTGATACTGACTGGTTCTAGGTATACGGGACACAATCCATTCAACTGTATCCAACGCGCGTTGCCATTTGTGCGAACTGCGCTGTTCGGCATCGCTCATATTTCGACGTCGAATTACATTTACGATAGTTCTATCCAGCATGCTTCCAGATGCATCTACCAGAATAAGAATATTTCGGCCGCCAGTTTTAAGGCCGGTTAAATACTGGCGATCGCCTTCACCAAGAATAGCTCTAACGTAACTATCACCGGGATCCTCTCCCAGCTCACGTGTACGTTGTTCAAGCGCAGCAATTTCGGCTTGTAATTGTTCTATTGTATCGCCAGTCGCTATTGGATTCTCGGCT
>DNHK01000374.1 GCA_003485905.1 Gammaproteobacteria bacterium
CTCCAACTGTGCATTGCCATTTGAATAGCTCGTAAGCACATACTTATTTTGCAACTTTCTAAGTGCTGGGACTACGTCATCAAACGGCTGGACTTCATTGCGAGCCGATCTAAATATATTCAAGGCCTGTCGTGCAAAATCCGGATCACGTATCCCAAAATCTTTAAATAACTCGATAAAAAAGTTGTATCGCATGCTCGTCATATCGTGCTGCAAATGCATTTGCTGTGACATGTACGCCATTCGACGCTTTACCAATCCAGAGCTCGAGTACTTTTCTGTCACTGCCGGGCAGTGTGTGGACAGCCACTCAAATACTGTCTGCTCGGCACGCTCTAATACTGGCCTGCACGGCCACAATGTGTCGTCTAGATCAAAACAAACAACATCTACCGGATCAAACATTCTAAACTTATTTTTATGCCTTAATTGGTACTGGAGTATATCTTGATATAGACGACGCTTGATTACACATCGATCCATATTTCACAATGTGAGCATCAAAAATGCTATTTTTACATGCTTGTTTTTGATTAGCCGGATATCATTGGACCGGTAGAGATTAATAATAGCAATCCGCACCCAACTCGACTTAAACGACTTAGCATACGGTTTATTTGTTTCAGGAGACCGCTCGATGAACCAAGCAGTAAATACGCCAAAGAAATTAGAAGCCCTAATTAATGACACCGCTCAAGGTGCACGTAATATTAACCATACGGCGATAGATGAGTCCGAAAAGCAGGCGCTTTTGACAGAAATTAAAAAGCTACTCATAGAGCAAGATGCAGTGCTTGTCGCTCACTACTATGTAGATGACGAATTGCAAGATTTAGCAGACGCAACTGGTGGAACAGTCGCAGACTCGCTGGAGATGGCCCGCTTTGGTTTTGAACACGAAGCTGCAACGGTAATTGTTGCCGGGGTAAGATTTATGGGGGAAACCGCAAAGATATTAAGCCCAGAAAAACGAATTCTGTTGATCGAAGATGAAGCTGAGTGTTCTCTCGATATAGGCTGTCCTATAGAAGAGTTTTCGGCATTCTGTGATCAACACCCTGATAGAACCGTCGTTGTCTACGCCAATACCAGTGCTGCGGTAAAGGCCCGTGCAGACTGGGTTGTCACTTCATCCATCGCCCTAGAAGTTTGCACCTACCTAAAAGAAAAGGGTGAAAAAATACTCTGGGCACCTGACCGATTTTTGGGTGGCTATATCGAGCGAGAAACTGGTGCTGATATGATGATGTGGCAAGGGTCTTGCATTGTGCACGAAGAGTTTAAGGCACAAGCCTTAGAACAAATGAAAAAAGAATTCCCGGAAGCCGCGGTATTAGTCCACCCTGAGTCCGCTGCTAGCGTTGTCCATCTTGCTGACGTAGTCGGCTCAACTAGTCGTCTTCTCTCGGCAAGCGCAGAGCTACCAAACAAGCAATTTATCGTGGCGACAGAAGAGGGCATCTTTCACAAAATGAAGCAGGTATCTCCTGATAAGGAGTTTTTTGCAGCACCAACAGCAGGCGATGGCGCAACTTGTATTAGCTGCGCGCAATGCCCATGGATGAAAATGAATGATCTTCAGCGCCTTTATAACGTACTGAAAACAGGACAGAACGAAATCACAATAGACGAAGGTATAAGAGCTCAGGCAGAAGTCTCGCTAAAGCGTATGGTTGATTTTGCACGCGAGCACATCCACCCAACGGTTAAAGTTACCGGTAATGCGTAGCACTCTTCGTAACCCTGCCCTCTGCATTAGGAACCGATAGTCGATATGGTCAATAACTACTATGGTAGTAATAAGGACTTTGGCGCAGCACACGAACGCACCGCGGTACTAATAACCAATTTGGGAACGCCGGACCGGCCGGTATGTCCGGGACTGAGAAAATATTTAGCCGAATTTTTATCGGATCCCAGAGTCGTTGAATTTCCACGAATACTATGGAAAATAATTCTAAACGTAATAATTATAAACTTTCGTTCTCCCAAAAGTGCTGCCGCTTACCGAAAGGTATGGACAGAACAAGGCTCACCCCTGTTGGTGGCTAGCAAACACCTAACCGAAAATGTAAACCGACATTTAGGCGAAGACCAACAAGCATTTCTTGCAATGCGATATGGCAACCCGTCAATTGAAAAGACGCTAAAAGCTATTCATGATGAAGGCTATAGAAAACTTATCGTGCTGCCGATGTATCCACAGTATTCAGCGAGCACGTCCGCGTCGACATTTGATGCCATCGCTCAAACCTACACCAAACAACGATGGCTGCCATCGTTCAGTTTTATAAGCGAGTATCACCAACATCCAGCCTATATTGAGGCCATAGCGAACTCTATTCTGGAGCACTGGAAGAGTAATACGAAATCTGAGTTACTTTTATTTTCATTCCATGGCATTCCACAACGATACATAAGCAATGGAGACCCGTATGCCCAGCATTGCGAGACTAGCAGTCGCCTTATCGCCGAAGCCCTTGGGCTCAAAGCTAACGAATGGCAACTAGTGTACCAATCTCGCTTTGGACGAGAACCCTGGTTACAGCCATACTGCGACAAAACACTACAAACTCTGCCAGACAAAGGCATCAAAAGTGTGGATGTTATCTGCCCAGGGTTTTCGGTCGAC
>DNHK01000166.1 GCA_003485905.1 Gammaproteobacteria bacterium
AACAGCAGATCGAATTAACACGTCTATGGGACATTAAAGATTACGCTCAACCCGCTGGCGGGTGTTGTTTCTTAACTAATGAACAGTACGCTGCAAAGCTAAGTGATTTGTGGGTAAGTCGCGGTACGCGTGAATACGAGCTTGACGATATTATGTTACTTAAGGTTGGTAGGCATATACGTCCGAATCTCGATTTCAAACTTATTGTTTGTCGGGATGATGGAGAAAATAACTTTGCAAAAGGCTATAAGAATCGATTTGTTTCTTTGCATTCAAGTAGCCATGAGGGGCCGCTCGCTTTGTTTGATGGGCAGGTAAATAGTAAAAATTTAGTGCTTGCTGCGCGTATTGTTGCGCGTTATGGGAAAGGTAAGCACGCGTCGAGTGTGTCGATTTTAATAGCTCGACCGAAACGACAGGATACGGAAGAGTTGAGCGTGGTTCCTTTGGGTGTAGATGAAATGCCACGCGAGTGGATTCTTTAGTAAGGAATTAGGGCACATATGGACTTGGAGATGTAACCGTGGCGCACCACAATTACAACTTAACGGGCACGATTTGCCCAATTCCGGTCATTAGAACACAGGATCGTATAGCCGAGTTGCTAGACGGTGATACATTGGAGGTGTTATGTTCGGACCCCGGCGCCTTGCACGATATACCAGCTTGGTGCCGCATTCATGGGCATTCAATCACCAGTGCGGTGCAGGAGCCTGACGGGCTAATCCGCATATCGGTGCTTGTACAAAAGGAATGATTGCATTATTTTGGTGCAATTATATTCTAGCGCACCATGAGTGTGCAAGGTGGGGGTTTGGTCTTGCTGTAACTTGTTGATTATTAAGTAGTCGAAACTGGCACGTCTTTTGCTTCCTAAGTATTGGCGTTGCTACAGAGTTATCGTGGGGGCGAAACAAAATTACGAAACATTATTTAAGTTAACCATTAATCTTAACTAATTAAATTAACTATTTATCTTAACAACAGAGGTGATTTGCCATGTCGGCTGCTGATGTATTGAAACTAATAACAAAAGAAGAGGCCCAGTTTGTCGATTATCGGTTTACCGATACAAGGGGTAAGGAACAACATGTAACCGTACCGGTCAGCGAAGTATCGGAAGAGTCGTTCAAAGAAGGAAAAATGTTTGACGGTTCCTCAGTTGCTGGTTGGAAGGGCATTAACGCATCTGACATGATATTGATGCCAGATGCAAAGAGTGCCGTGGTTGACCCGTTCTTCGCAGATAAAACAATTAATATTAGATGCGATGTTATCGAGCCAGATGATATGCAAGGCTATGAAAAAGATCCTCGTTCGATCGCTCAACGGGCGCAGGACTACTTGAAGTCTACAGGTGTTGGCGACGAGGCTTACTTCGGTCCAGAAAACGAATTTTTTGTATTCGATGACGTGCGTTGGTCTGTAGAAACTCGAGGTAGTTTCTGTGAAGTGGATTCGTATGAAGCGGCCTGGAATAGTGAGAAAGAGTACGACCATGGCAATCTCGGTCATCGTCCTGGTATGAAAGGCGGTTATTTTCCCGTACCGCCGGTGGATTCTTTACAAGATTTGCGTTCAGCTATGTGCTTGGCATCTGAAGCGATGGGCGTGAAAACTGAAGTTCATCACCATGAAGTTGCTACTGGTGGGCAGTGCGAGATTGGTACTTTGTTTAATACATTGGTGCGTAAGGCTGATGAAGTCCAAATATTTAAATATGTAGTGCACAATGTTGCAGACCAGTTTGGAAAGACTGCAACATTTATGCCTAAGCCAATCGTTGGTGATAATGGTAATGGCATGCATGTGCATCAATCTATTTTTAAAGATGGTCAGAACATGTTTGCTGGTGATGAATACGCGGGTCTAAGTGAAACCGCTCTCCATTACATTGGTGGCATTTTTAAACATGCTAAGGCGATCAATGCCTTTGCTAATCCATCTACCAATAGTTACAAGCGATTGGTACCAGGTTTTGAAGCACCATTGATATTGGCATATTCAGCTCGTAATCGATCTGCTTCGTGCCGTATCCCTTGGGTTAGCAATCCTAAGGGCCGTCGAGTTGAAATTCGGTTTCCTGATTCAACGGCAAATCCTTATCTGGCGTTTACTGCCATGCTTATGGCGGGCCTTGATGGCATCGCTAACAAGATTGATCCAGGTGCACCGGCTACTGAAGATTTGTATGACCTTTCACCAGAGGAAGAGGCCGGTATGCCAACGGTTGCGCATAGTTTAGATATGGCTCTGGAGGCACTAGATGCAGATCGTGAGTTTCTAACCGCAGGCGGTGTTATGTCGAACACTATGATTGATTCATTTATTGAATTGAAGATGGAAGAGGTCACAGCTTTTCGAATGACAACTCATCCGCTTGAATTTCAAATGTATTACAGTCTTTAATTACGATAGGACGCTTCCTCCGAAAAGGGGAAGCGTTTTTTTTGACTATAGCTGCACCAAATTGGTGCGAAAGTATGGATATGCCTGTTTTAAATCAAATTACTCATTTTTTTGACGCGCTTTCAGTTGCCGTGGTTGCCTGTGATCGTGACTTAAAAATACAGTATTTGAATTCCTCGGCTGAAGATTTGCTTGGTGTCAGTAGGGGTTCTGTTTCTGGGAGTGTGCTAATCGATATTATTGGTAAAGACGATTCTCGAATAGAGTCAGTTATACGCAAAGCATTAAAATATGAACGGCGATATACGCTGAGGGAATACGAATACGAGACCTTGGGTCAGCGGATGATGTTCGATATTACGATCACTCCAACACTGGAAAAATTTGATAGTTTCCTAATATTTGAGCTACATCGTACGGATAGATTGCAACGACTGGCGCGAGAAACGGAGCATTTAGAACGTCAAAAAAGTTATCGAACTATTATTCGTAGTGTTGCTCATGAGATCAAAAACCCACTTGGCGGAATACGAGGAGCTGCGCAACTTTTGGATGCTGAATTGGTCGAGCCTTCACAGCGCGAGTGTACAGCGATTTTAATTCATGAGGCTGATCGTCTGACATCGATGCTGGATCGCTTTATGGGGGCGCGTCGAGCACCCAAGCAAGAATGGCTGAATATACACCGTGTATTAGAGCATGTGGCCAAATTACTGCTTACCGCGGGCGGTGATACCGTTACAGTCATTCGGGATTACGACCCGAGTCTCCCGAAAATATTGGGTGATGACGAGCAATTGACGCAAGTAGTACTAAATATTGCAAAAAATGCCGTTGAGGCGCAAGGAGGGGCTGGCACAATCGGCTTTCGAACTCGCTCGGAATCCTCGTTCACAATTGATCGAAAATTACATCGTCAGGTGTTGTTGATTCAGATTTGGGATCATGGACCGGGAGTGCCTGAGGATATTGCTGATCACATTTTTGACCCTACGGTGGGTGCAAACCCGTCTGGCAGTGGCCTGGGTCTATCGATCGCGCAAGAGCTATTGCAAAGGCAAGGCGGGTTAGTTGATCTGGATGAGTATAAAGGGAACACCTGCTTTAGAATTTATTTGCCCTTTCCCGATGGTAATTCAGTAGACGTAAGAACAATTAAGGTGGATGAGTTATGAGTGATGTATGGGTTGTAGATGACGATGACTCTATTCGTTGGGTATTAAGTAGGGCGTTAGAGAAAACGGGTGTGGATGTTCGGCAATTTAGTGATGCCGAAAGTGTAATCGCTGCGTTGAAGATGTCTACGCCGCGTGTCTTAATGACCGATATTCGTATGGGTAAGATGTCGGGGCTAGATCTTGCCGACCATTTGGCTGAATTTCATCCCGATATGCCAGTTATCATAATGACCGCTCATACTGACCTAGATAGCGCTCTAGCATCCTACCAAACTGGGGCGTTCGAATACCTACCGAAGCCTTTTGATTTGCAAGATGCAACAGATCTTTTTGCCCGAGCGATGGAGCAGACCGTTTCGAGTTCAGAGCCCGCTATTGTTAGTGGCTCGGTGGATCAAAATTTTATTGGTGAAGCTAAAGCGATGCAAGAAGTCTTTCGAGCAATTGGTCGGCTGGCTAAATCAAATATCAATGTTTTAATTCGAGGACAGTCCGGTACCGGTAAAGAGCTTGTCGCGAGTGTATTACATAGTAGTAGCCCTCGGTCTAATAAACCATTTGTTGCAATAAACACTGCCGCAATACCCGCTGAATTGCTTGAGTCTGAATTATTCGGGCACGAGAAAGGTGCCTTCACCGGGGCAGTAGAGAAACGCATAGGAAGATTTGAGCAGGCTAGTGGTGGGACGCTTTTTTTAGACGAAATTGGTGATATGCCCGCGGAGCTACAGACTCGATTGCTGCGGGTGTTATCTGATAAGCGCTTTTATAGAGTTGGCGGTAGAGATTTAATATCAGTTGATGTTCGAGTTCTAGCGGCGACAAATCAAGACTTGGAGGCACGGGTTAAAGATGGGCGATTCCGTGAGGATCTTTACCACCGGCTAAATGTAATACGCATAGATATTCCGACCTTGAGTCAACGAGCTGAAGATATACCCATACTTGCAACTCGATTTCTGAAATCTTCAGCCGCTGAATTAGAGGTCGATGAAAAGTCATTGTCTAGTGCTTCGATTGCAGTAATGAAAGATTACTCTTGGCCAGGTAATGTGCGTCAGCTAGAAAATGTATGCCGTTGGATAACCGTGATGGCGCCGGGTTCTATAGTCGATGTGGATGACCTGCCACCAGAGATTCTCGAGCCGGACGATAAAATTAAGCCAAATATAAATGATTGGGAAGTGGCCCTAAGTGAATTGGCCCGTCAGAAACTAAATTTGGGAGAAGAAAATATCCTTGCGGAATTGACGCCGCGGTTCGAGGGTCTTATGTTGAAAGCGGCACTACAATACACAGGTGGACGTCGGCAAGATGCTGCTAGG
>DNHK01000292.1 GCA_003485905.1 Gammaproteobacteria bacterium
GATAGTAAGATTATCAAGGGGAGTACTTGCCATCCAAGCCAAGCGCCCGCGGCAGCCAGTAGTTTAAAATCGCCAAATCCCATGCCTTCTTTTCCGGTCAACAAGCGAAATCCTTGATATACGAGCCACAAACTCATATAGCCTGAAATTGCACCGATAACTGCTTCATGGATCGGAACAAAAATACCAAAAAGATTTAACAACAGCCCCCCCCATAAGAGCGGCAAAGTTATCTCATCTGGAAGAATTTGGTGGTCGTAGTCAATAAATGTTAATGCGATTAAACACCAGCATAACAAGATTGCAGTGATTCCTTGTATACCCAAACCAAGTTTATATGCAACTAATGCGGTCGTCACAGAAGTGAGCATTTCGATTGACGGGTATCGAGGACTAATTCGTACCTGGCAGAATGCGCATGCTCCGCGCAGAAATATATACGACAACACGGGAATGTTATGCCACGGTTTGAGCTCGTGCTTGCAACTAGGGCAGTGTGATGCAGGGAATACTATACTAGGGGGTGTCTCGGTTGCATCTTCGCTATCATCTTGTTGTGATAGCCAAGTGCGACATTGGACAGTCCAGCCGTGATGAATCTGTACCGGCAGCCGCAGGATTACAACATTTAGAAAGCTACCTACTAATAGGCCAATAAGTGCAGTTAGCCCAAGCGTAACAGTTGTCACTTCAGTAAGAATAAAATCCACGAATAGTTTGTTTCGGGCTTAGAAAACAGAAGCCATTTTGAAGATTGGTAAATACATAGCCAATACCATTGTTCCCACAATGCCGCCGAGAATAACAATCATTATGGGTTCGATTAAGCGCTATGTTGAGAAATTGTAAGATGCCATTAAGCAGCAGGCATCCTGCGGCCAGCAAGAAATAACCGGGATGTGTTTTCCCTAGGGTGGTGTCAAATGTGTTTAACCAGGCAATGCTTAGAAAAGTTGCCGCTAACCACATGCGCAGTAAATTGAAATAAAACAGAGCCCGCCAGCTATCGACTTGCCAGCGCCTAGCGAAGAGGTCACTACGCTTTATATTTTCAGTAATTGAAGAAGTCGGATCGAGCCCCGCTTGTCCACCAGATTGATAGGGCAATGGTGTTACGTCTGTCGTAATACTATCTGTCACGATTAGATTTTATTTTAACGACGTTGGATTGTGAGTTCAAACTTGGAGCGTAAATCCGTCTACCTGAAAGTGCTGTTAGCTTGCTTGAGTCAAACGAAACGGTGCCGTATTCATGGGTCACCGGCTTGCGAGCCTCAAATGTTCCAAAATTATCGCGTAAAGCTTCCTGGGGCGATAATTGTCTGGACGGTGCGATCATCAACATCAAAGCAGTCCTAATAAATGCATCTAACTTTGCCTCGTTAGCTCCTGATTTTAAACCATTGTCGCGTAGTCCCCTAGTTTAATTTCATTGTTTTTCGACCTGGCAATACACCATCCGTCTATGCGTTGATAACCGGAGTGCTTTAATGCCTTGGCAATCGTATTAAGCGTGGCTCCAGATGTTGCGACATCGTCAATGATTGCAAGATGTTCGATATTAGGTAATTTGTGTGCTGAAAAAGCTTGATTCAAGCTGGTTAATCGCTCCTTAAACCTAAGCTCTCTTTGCGGGACTGTTGCATGTTCTTTACGCACAACGTTTCCCAGGATGGGTATGCCAGATACTTTTGAAATTGCGGCCGCTATTAGTGTTGCCTGATTGTAACCACGTTCGCGCAATCGGCTGATGTGAAGTGGCACCGGAACCAAAGCTTGCGGTAGATTATCTGAGTAGTTGGCCAAAAAGTAGTTGGCCGCAGCGTGTCCTAGGCGTGAGGCAAGTGCGTAGTTTTGTTGGAATTTGGCCTTACCAATAAGGGTGTCTAGTGGGCTTTTATATAGCCAAGGGGCAATTAAACAATCAAAATGCGGTGGGCTAGATATGCACCTACCACAAATACTCCCACTTTCAATATAATCATTACATATGCTGCATCCCGCGACATTTGGCTGAATACTCGTGGTGCAATCGTTGCAGGCAATTGAGCTCGGGTCTTGTTGGAATCCAAAGCATATAGGGCATAGCGCCGGCGCAAGCCAGTTACAAATTTTGCTTACACTGAATTTTGGGAACGAAATACGTTTCCGAATGAGATTGCAGCGGTAAAAATAGTTAGCGTTCCTACAGGTTGAACCTTCTTTCACATTGACCTCCTTGTCACTGTCGTGGTTTGTATCTAATAGAGATATTGAACCGCGTGGTTCAATATACGTCCGACAGCTTACCAATTGAGTAATTTATCACAAGTTGATTAGCCTATATTGTTTGGTTGATAAATGTGTTTTTGACTCAATACCTATCTCTTCACTATCAATATGTACGGATCATTCTGCGCTGCTTAAGACGCCTATTTGATACCACTACTGGTCTTTTGCGAGTTTTCGTCGTGCTTCAGCAATAGATTGGCATTGATAGTGTTCAAGTCTTGCTTGAAGTCCCTTTACAATAGCCTCAATAAGTTCTGGTCCCTGATATATGAACGACGTATAGATCTGCAGATAGTCTGCACCGGCCATCAGTTTGTCCCAAGCATCTCGAGTGTTTGTGATGCCGCCGACGCCAATTATTGGTAGTTTGCCGTCAAGATGAAAAGCGGCAGCTCGAATAATGTCGGTACTTTTATCGTTTAACGGTTTTCCGCTTAATCCACCAATCTCGGTTTTCTGTTCAGAGGTCAATGTGGTTGGCCGATCAATAGTTGTATTTGTCGCAATAAGAGCATCGAATTCATGACTGGTGGCCAGCTCACAAAGCGTTTCCAATTCGTCGGGCTGAAGATCGGGAGCAATTTTAAGGGCGACGGGCGTGTACTTTCCAGAAACTTTCTTTAGTTTGGTCTGTGTGTCCTTTACTCTTAACAATAAGTCATCCAAATATTCGGCGTTTTGTAATTCACGTAACGCTTTAGTATTTGGCGACGAAATATTGATGGTTATATAGTCAACCAATTTGTAAATCTGCCGCATGCCCGTCACATAGTCTTCGTAGGCCTTATCTAAGGGGGTGTTAGCATTTTTACCTACGTTTCCACCGATAATAGAATTAGTTCGGCGTCTTTGGAGATTACGTTTATAACTTTCTAGTCCAGCACTATTAAACCCAAGTCGATTGACTATAGCTTGGTCTTCTAAGAGTCGAAAAATACGTGGCTTATCATTTCCTGGCTGAGCTTTTGGGGTTACGGTTCCTGTTTCGATGCTACTAAATCCCAATGCACTAAATGCTTCGTAGGCGCGGGCGTTTTTGTCCAAGCCTGCAGCTAATCCAACTGGGTGACGAAAATCCAGTCCCATAAGGCGAGTGGGCATATCGGGGACCCGTTTTCCAAACCAAGAGCCCAGAACCTGGCTTAGAAAATCTGAGCGTGAAATCCAACCCAAAATCCCTATCGTGATGTCATGTGCTTTTTCGGCATCCAGAGTAAAAAGTAAAGGTTTTATAAATTTGTACATAGCGAGAGTTCTTGTGATTGAACGACAATTACGAATCTACGAAATAGCTTCGGTCTACGTACTGCCATTGGCCCTCGGGGAGCTTGCCTAGTCGAAGTCTTCCAATTCGCACGCGCTTAATTCCGATCACCTTAAGATTGACGAGTTCGCACATGCGACGGATTTGCCTCTTTTTACCCTCGGTTAGAATAAAATTAAGTTGGTCTTCGTTTTGTACCCTGACTTTGGCAGGTTTAAGTTTTTTGCCGTCCAGTTCCAAGCCGTGGCTAAGTTCGCGAATTTTTTGCCCGCTAACACTACCATCTAGGCGAACCAGGTATTCTTTTTCAATTTGACTGTTTTCACCAATCAGAGCTTTTGCTACGCGCCCATCTTGGGTCATGATTAACAGTCCTTGTGAGTCGATATCTAGTCTGCCTGCCGGGGCAAGCTTTCGAGTGTGTTTGTTATTAAATCGCGTGTAGCTCGAGCCATCGTGATATTGATTGTCTGCATTGAATAGTCTGACGGCAGGGACGTAATCATCTTCGGCTTGGCCCGAAACGTAACCAACTGGTTTGTTGATCATGATGGTCACTGCGGCATCGCGCGCTTCTTTGGCAACCGATGCGAGCTGAATATCAACATTTAGGGGGACTTTGGATCCAAGCTGGGAGACTACTTCTCCGTCCACACGGACAAGACCGGCCTCAATCATTTTGTCAGCTTCGCGTCTGGAGCACAGCCCGCGATTAGCCATAACCTTAGATAATCGGACTACCTCTGTCATGAGTCGTTATTTGACCGAAAGCGATTTTGCTAAGCCAATATAAGAGGCGGGAGACAGTTCACGCAGTTCTTGTTTGACGGCTTCGGGTATTTCTAAAGTATCGATAAAGGTGCTAAGTGTCGCTTGGGTTATATTGTCCTGTCCTCGGGTGAGTTCCTTTAGCTTTTCGTAAGGTTCTTCTATTCCATAGCGGCGCATTACAGTTTGGATGGCTTCGCCAAGCACCGCCCAATTGTGTTCTAGGTCTTGCTGTAGGGCTACCTCATTAACTTCGAGTTTGCTGATACCTTTGAGGGCTGCATGACATGCCAGGGCTGTGTACCCAAATCCTGTTCCAATATTTCTCAGAACGGTAGAGTCGGTTAAATCACGCTGCCATCGACTGATCGGAAGTTTACTCGCAAGATGTTCAAAAATAGCGTTAGCTAACCCGAGGTTGCCTTCAGAGTTTTCAAAATCGATTGGGTTTACTTTATGAGGCATCGTTGAGGATCCAACTTCACCTTTGACAACTTTCTGTTTGAAATAACCGATGGATATATAACTCCAAACATCTCGGTTGAAGTCCAGCATTATTGTATTAAAACGAACAAACGCATGGAATAGTTCGGCCATATAATCATGCGGTTCTATTTGAGTGGTCATTTTGTTCCACTGCAATCCAAGACCAGTTACAAACGCCTCTGAAAGTTTGGGCCAGTCAACTTCGGGATAGGTAATTACGTGGGCGTTAAAATTGCCTGTAGCGCCATTTATCTTTCCTAGTATCTCGATGCGTTTTATTTGTTCCAGTTGTCGACGAAGTCGATCGGTAACATTCCTGAATTCTTTGCCTAATGTTGTTGGTGATGCAGGCTGTCCGTGAGTTCGTGCAAGCATCGCGGTACCGCAATACGCATCAGCCACATTGTCGATAGCATCTACGACGTTTTGCAGCAGTGGTAGCATGACTTGTGAACGAGAGTCAGCAAGCATTAGAGCGTAGGACAGATTATTTATATCTTCAGAGGTACAGGCGAAGTGGAAAAATTCTGTTGCAGCACATACTTCTGGTAAGTGTGCTGTCGATTGTTTTAGGAAATATTCGACCGCTTTGACATCGTGGTTTGTTGTGGCCTCAATATCCTTAACGGCAAGTGCATCATCGGCAGAGAAATTTTCGACTATTGAGCGTAACGCCGTGACCGTAGCGCTGCTAAAAGGAGTGATTTCTGTTATTTCTGGATTAAAAGAAAGAGTGATTAACCACTCAATTTCTACCTTACAACGATAGCGTATTAAGCCAAACTCGCTAAATATTGGTTTTAATTCAGCTACTTTGGCAATGTAGCGGCCGTCTAACGGCGAAAGAGCCATAACTTCGGCGTAATGCTGCGTTGGTTGTTCTTTTTTTGCGCTCATACTAATTCTGTGGGTTCTATATGTAGGTATTGTTATTAAGTATCGATGGTTGCGTCTATTGGGGGTCTGGTTTCATGCAGGATAAATTCTACGTTGGGATTAAATCTAAAGACGTTGTCGAATCGGTTTTGTGGTGTGATAAGCGCCAAACGTACTGGGTATGTCATGCGCGGCAGCACTCTAATTGATTGGTCTAGATGTTACCATAAGGTGCTGAAATTCAACTTTATTAGACACGCCAGTTATCCTCGGGAAGCCTAAAGATTTATGAGCACTATTGCAGATTTTAGTCTGGATGAACTGCGCGAACATGCGGTGGATGTGTTTCGCAAAGGCCGGGGGACCCGACCAGACGTTTTATTAGTGGAGGTTGCTGGCGTACGGGCCGTATTAAAGGATCAAAATGCCTGCGATCGATGGTTTGCAATGTTTGTTGGTCCGTTGCTAGCTTGGCGAGAAGCGCGCGCGCTAGGCCGGCTAAAAGGTGTGTCTGGCATTCCTGAGCTATTGGCAAGGCCGGATTCACGCTCTATCCTTATAGAATTCGTTGACGCGGTCGAAGCGAAAAGCTATCCGCATATGGACGACTGGCGAACTTGGTTTGATAAGTTGGAGCGGCTAATCCAAACGATGCATGAGGCTGGAATTGCGCATGGAGATTTGCGTAGTCCAGGGAATATACTTATCGATAGTAACGCTGAGCCAGTGTTAGTGGACTTTGTTGCCGCAAGTGGTGAGGGTTCAAGATGGAATTTTATTGCTAACTCGGTCTATCGTGGGTTGTGTGCAGTAGATGAATCGGCTGTTTTAAAATTAAAATCTAGGGTTGCACCTGATCTGTTACCTGATCCTGAGGCCAGTACTCATGTAGGTGGAAAGCCGGGTTTGGTGCTACGAACAATTGGGCAAACAGTGCGTAGGCTTAGTAGAATATTATTTACTTCGAAATAGTGTGCCGGCTCATTAGCCAAATAAAAGCGGTGAATTCGCATGCATAATTGTTCCTCCACCTAGACAGTTCCGGCCTTCATATAAGACAACGGCTTGGCCCGGTGTAACCGCACGTTGCGGATTATCAAATTTCAAATTGAAACCATCATCTGTTTGATTGTAGGTACAGGCTTGGTCAGCTTGGCGATAGCGAGTCTTAGCCATCAATTTACTTCCATCGATTGGTGTATCGCCTACCCATTCAGGCTCAGCTGCTATAAGTGAGTCGGACAATAATCCTGGGTGGTCGTGGCCCTGCACTACAATCAGTGTATTTGATCGCAAGTTTTTTCCGGCTACGTACCATGCCTCCCCTGGGCCACCAATATTTAATCCATGTCTCTGACCGATAGTGTGGTACATCAAACCCTGATGAACTCCCATCAATTGTCCGTTATCGCTCCTCATTTCACCAGGGTACGGTGGAAGATAGCGCTCTAGGAAATCGTCGAATCGGCGCTCTCCTATAAAACAGATTCCGGTACTATCTTTTTTATTGTGGGTGATCAGGCCGGCGCTTTCGGCTATAGCTCGCACACGGGGCTTATTTATTTCACCAAGTGGAAATAGACTTTTTTTGAGCTGGTGTTGTCCTAGTGTGTATAGGAAATAACTTTGGTCTTTATTGCCATCCGCGCCTCGACGCAATCGATATTGATTTTCAAATTTATCACTGGCGACATAGTGCCCTGTTGCTATGTAGTCCGCGCCGAGGGTATCCGCCTGCAGTAAAAACTCGTGAAACTTGATTTCTCGATTACATAAGATATCGGGATTAGGGGTTCGGCCTGCAGCATACTCAGCTAGAAAGTGTTCGAATACTCTGTCCCAGTATTCAGCGGCAAAATTAACGCTAGTCAACTCAATGCCTAGTTTTTTACATACCAATTGAGCATCAGCCATATCTTCGGCCGCGGCGCAGTATTCTTCCGTGTCATCTTCTTCCCAATTTTTCATGAATAGGCCACTTACCGAGAAACCTGCATCTCGTAACAACAATGCTGCGACAGAAGAGTCGACTCCACCGGACATACCTACAATGATGTGGGTATCGGAAGGTTTTCTATGAGTGATCGGGTGGCTTGAGTCGAACAGCATGATTATGTTTCAGCCAAATCCATGTTTTGATATGTACCCAAGGGAATCTGTTGACCAGCTTCATAGTCCAGAATAGATTTGATTACGAGCGGGCTTCTGGCGATATAATTATTTTCGATCTCGTCTAGTGTTAACCAATGGGTGTCCACAATATCCGAATCCAATTGCAGCTGATCGCTTTTGTCTTCAATCGCCTCACCGGATAATGTAAATCGGATATAGGTTTTGGTGGACAAATTATGCGCCCGTGTTGATGGTAGAGACCATTGATAGATGCCAATTAGGTGGTCGATACCAACTAACCAGCATGTTTCTTCCAGTGTTTCCCTAATAGCGGCTTCTACAATCCCTTCATCTTGATCTACATGCCCGGCCGGTTGATTTATTACTAGGCCGTGATCATCGCATCGCTCTTCAACCATTAGGTACTTATCTGCGCGCTTAATAATTGTTGCTACGGTCACATGTGGGAGCCAGCGATGTGTTTTAGTCATTTACGATCATAGTTATGGTTTATGTTCGGCTTGCTGTTGTAGCATTATTTGGTCGAGGATATTGCCACAAGCGGTATTTACGTTACATGTTTTTTGTTTGATCACAGTGAGGATCAGGGAGGGTTAGTTTAATTTATGTTGCATTTTTTAGGATGGAATATATATATCAATTATATGTTAGAATCCGCGCCCCTCATGGGTCTCGTGCAAAATATCACGCCATGATAATGGTCTGATTCGCGTAAATCACGGGGGTTAGTTCCATTGCTTAAGATTTAAAACCCAGCCTGCGTGCTTTTGATTTAGTTTTGATACTCAAATTTAAGTGCGTCTTGCGTACCTTACCTGTCAAATAGTTTGAGAGATTTCTATATGTCCGAAAATAATTCGACCATCATCTACACTCTAACGGATGAAGCGCCTGCGCTTGCAACCCGCTCGCTACTGCCAATTGTTTCCGCGTTCGCTAAAACTTGTGGTGTGGCCGTTGAAACACGTGATATTTCACTCGCTGCACGTGTATTGGCAGTGTTTCCAGAATATTTAACGCCCACGCAAAAAGTGCCAGATACCTTGGCAGAGCTAGGTAATATGACTCAAGAACCTGGCGCGAATATTATTAAATTGCCTAACATTAGCGCTTCGGTGCCACAGTTGAAAGAAACGATCATTGAACTACAGCAGCAGGGTTTCGCGTTGCCTGATTATCCAGATAATCCTAGTACAGACGAAGAGAAAACGATAAAGCTGACCTACGATAAAGTTAAGGGCAGTGCAGTCAACCCTGTTTTGCGTGAAGGTAATTCCGATCGTCGGGCCCCTAAGGCGGTAAAAGAGTATGCTCGCAATAATCCGCACTCTATGGGCGTCTGGTCTAGTCAATCGAAAACTCACGTTGCGACCATGGACGCGGGTGATTTTCGAGCCAATGAGAAATCAGTGACGATTTCTAGCGATGGCAGCTTACGAATTGAATTAGTTCATGTTGACGGACAAACGACGGTTTTGAAAGATTCTGTACCGGTGATGGCTGATGAAATAGTTGACGGTACTTTTATGAGTAAGGGAGCGTTACTAAGTTTTCTCGATGAGCAGGTTAAGGATGCCAAAGAGAAGGATGTGTTGTTCTCGTACCATTTGAAAGCCACGATGATGAAGGTATCCGACCCAATTATTTTTGGGCATGGTGTTAAGGCCTTCTTTAATCGGGTATTCGACAATCATGCCGATGTATTGGAAGAGCTAGGCGTTAATGTAAATAATGGATTTGGAAATTTATTGGCAGCACTCAAGGGACTCCCCGATAGTCAGCGTGAATTGATTCAATCTGACATTGATCTTGCGTATGCAAATGGCCCGCGTCTTGCGATGGTTAATTCAGATAATGGGATTACAAATTTACATGTTCCGAGTGATGTGATTATTGACGCTTCTATGCCAGCGATGATACGAACTTCAGGGCAAATGTGGGATGCCGACGGTAAACAACAAGACACCAAGGCAGTAATCCCAGATAGCAGTTATGCACCACTTTACTCAGAGACAATCGATTTCTGCCGTGAACATGGGGCGTTTGACCCAACTACAATGGGGACGGTGCCTAATGTCGGCCTTATGGCGCAAAAAGCTGAAGAATACGGTTCGCATGACAAGACGTTCGAGATTCCTGCTGACGGTACTGTAAGGGTTGTTGATGATGCCGGCACAGTATTAATTGAACACGTAGTAGGGGTTGGTGATATTTGGCGCATGTGTCAGGTTAAAGATTTACCAATTCAAGATTGGGTCAAGTTAGCAGTTAAGCGCGCTCGAACATCGCAGACGCCTGCAGTATTTTGGCTTGATGAATCACGCGCACATGATGCACAGTTGATTTCAAAAGTAGATACCTACCTTAAGCAATATGATACTGAAGGATTGGAGATTCATATCATGTCGGTCGCCGAAGCGACCCGATTCACGCTTGAGCGGACTGCGAACGGCCTTGACACCATCTCGGTGACTGGCAACGTATTGCGGGACTATTTAACAGACCTATTCCCTATTTTGGAGTTGGGTACCAGCGCGAAAATGCTTTCTATCGTGCCTTTAATGCAAGGCGGCGGATTATTTGAAACCGGCGCGGGCGGATCTGCCCCCAAACATGTTCAGCAATTTGAGCAAGAAAATCATTTACGTTGGGATAGCCTAGGTGAGTTCTTGGCACTAGCCGAATCGCTGGAGCATTACTCTGACGTAAGCGGGAGCGCTGGCGCAAAGGTATTGTCAGCGGCCTTGGGGGAGGCAACTGGGCTGTTGCTTAGTAATCGGAAGTCGCCATCTCGTAAAGTGGGCGAACTGGATAATCGTGGAAGTCATTTTTATTTGGCTCTGTATTGGGCCCAAGCGTTGGCGAAGCAAAGTGCAGATACAGCATTGGCGGAAACTTTTGCGCCATTAGCGGCTGCTCTAGCTGAAAATGAACAGGCGATTGTTGCGGAGCTCAATGACGCGCAAGGCCCTTCTGTTGACCTTGCGGGCTATTATTATCCAAATGATCAAAAGGCTGTTACAGCGATGCGCCCTAGTGAAACATTGAACGGCTTGATAGATGGTTTTAGCGTCGGCTAAATAGTAAGAGGCGCCGCAGTAAATTGGCCAAAAGGAGGGGCCAAGCTGCAAAGCACGAGCGATTGTGTTGGCAGTAAGCTGGCATTAACTTCCCAGCTTACTGCCCCTGATATCCCCCGCCAGCCTTTCAAGTATTGGCCTTATTACTTCGTTTTAGAATGTAAGTGGGTTGATGTTCGGCCCTGACTAGTAACACTTATTCAGTCGAACTTGCCGATTGAATGATAGTGGCCTTTGGCCCTCGTGGTCCGTCCTCGACCTCATATTCAACTTCTTGCCCTTCATTGAGCAATTTGTATCCATCCATCTGAATTGCTGAGAAATGTGCAAAAACTTCGTCTCCGCCTTCGGCAGGTGTAATAAACCCGAACCCTTTAGCAGAATTAAACCATTTAACTGTGCCGTTAAGCATATCTGTAAATCCCCCTTTGAAAACCCAAACTGCGTAAAGTTGTTAATTTACGCAGTCAACCGCGT
The DNA here is from genome assembly GCA_003485905.1 of Gammaproteobacteria bacterium. GTDB lineage: Bacteria > Pseudomonadota > Gammaproteobacteria > Arenicellales > Arenicellaceae > UBA10349. The sequence continues at coordinate 11,356 of DNHK01000292.1, forward strand.
ATATGTACATCATAGGCGTGCACATAATATTGCGTGGTGCACACATTCTTTCGCTATTTTGTTGTTTGGTCAAGTAAATTGGGGGCAAAGATTTATTGCATTAACTGGTAAAATGTATCTGAATTAACTTGAAATTTAAGCTTTAGCCATCAAACTCATAGCTAATTATCTCTCGTTTTAAATGTGGTCCCGACCTATCATTGGGCTAGAACAGTTATTCTGAATAAAATTGAAGTGATCCGTCATAGTAGAACAGTTAGTCAGGGCTCGGACGAGCCCACTGAGGAAGATTATGGCGATGTCGATGGCCTGGTGCTTGAAGAAACCAAGCCTAAGTTAAAACGGCCGCCACTCTATAAAGTGTTATTACTGAATGACGATTACACACCGATGGATTTCGTGGTGGGGATTTTGCAAGGCTACTTTATGTTATCTCAGGAGCAATCTGTACAAGTGATGTTAAACGTTCATCAGCGTGGTGTAGGCGTATGTGGCGTTTATCCTAGAGAAATTGCGGAAACGAAAGTAGATCAGGTAATGCAGGCGGCCAGAGAAAATCAGCATCCGTTGCAATGTGTTATGGAACCAGAATCCGACGATGGTGAGGAAAACTAATGTTATCAGCCGAGATTGAAAAAACGATTAGTTTTGCAGTGCAAGTTGCTCAGGAAGCGCATCATGAATTTGTTACTACTGAACATCTGCTGCTTGCTTTGCTTGATAATCGCTCTGCGCAGCAAGTAATCAGTGCTTGTGGCGGAGAAATCGAGTTATTACGAGATGACTTGGTCAAGTATATGGAAGAGCATCTACCGCATTTGCCCGATGAGGAAGATTTTCAAACTCAGCCAAGTATCGGTTTTCAGCGCGTTATTCAACGGGCGGTTTTACATGTGCAGGGTTCAGGGAAAGGTCAAGTTGAAGGCGCTAATGTACTAATTGCGCTATTTGCCGAAAAAGATTCTTACGCAGCTTATTTTCTCGATCAACAAGATATAACTCGTTACGATGCTGTTAGCTATATTTCACACGGTGTATTGTCTGATGATAGCGACCAGATACCAGAACTACCTGCGCCAGATCAAGCCGGTGAAGAACCGCAAACGGGGCCACTTGAATCATACACGCAGAACCTGAATGAGCTAGCTCTGGAGGGGCGTATAGACCCATTGATCGGACGCGAAAAAGAATTGGAGCGGACGGTACAGATTTTATGTCGTAGACGCAAAAATAACCCGTTGTTTGTCGGTGAATCAGGTGTGGGTAAAACCGCAATTG
>DNHK01000387.1 GCA_003485905.1 Gammaproteobacteria bacterium
TGATTTGTCTGGACGGTTGATTAAAACAATATCAATTGCTTCGGGAACATCCATGGAGTCGAGAATCGGGTAGCTAATCCAATCAGTGCTGCGAACGTTCTCTTGATCGAATAAGACTATCTCACAAAGGGCGCGGCTAACACCCTGAATCACATTGCCCTCGATTGCTCCTCGTAGACCGAGTGGGTTTATTATCAGCCCACAATCGTGAGCAATGATGAACCTTCGAGCCCATATTCGTCCCGATATACGGTCAACCTCAACCTCGCATGCGGTAGCAACAAAAGTTCCATACCCGCTAAATAGCGCAACCCCACGGCCCTTTAATAAGTCTCCAGAATCAATATCATTGCTAGGCGAAGGTCTTGTTTCCCAATTTGCCGCCGTCGCGACCGCTTCCATTACTTCGATTTCGCGTTTTTCCTTAAGGTATTTGAGACGGAACTCAATTGGATCTTGACCAATGGCTGCAGCGGCTTCATCAATAAAGCTTTCATGGGCAAAGCTAACTTGTTTTTTTTGTGGTGAGCGCATATGGGCACATCTAAGGGGGGACGCAACTTCTTGAAACGCTTCGATCGTTTGCCAGTACTCAACTTGGTTTGGGAACTCGTAAGATTCTTCTGGGGTACCAAAATTATGCTCATCCCATTTTTGCCAACCCAGCTGCATGCCTGCAAGTGTGTCACCTGGGTTTGACGGATTATTTTTAACATCCCAGCCAGAAAAACCCTTGGCATGAAATAGCCAGGCATTCAGATCCCCATTATCATCAATCCCGGCTTTTAGTGAAATTACCGCCGCAGGTGCTTTTGGGTCCCAGCCATGACCTTCGTCGCGCATCCATTGCACACGGACTGGCTGGCCAATTTCTCGGGAGATGACTGCAGCTTCAAATGTCGCTTCGTCACCATCGCTGCGTCCGTAAGATCCGGGACCAGGGAGCCAAATAACATGAACTTGCTCTTGTTCCAGAAGAAGCATCTTGGAGACACCCGCTCGAACATCATGCGGCTTTTGTGCATCAGTATAGATAACAACACCATTGTCGCTTACATCGGCAACGGCAACTGAAGGTGCCATCCGTGCATGCGACTGAAACGGTATTTCGTACTCAGCCTCTACCACTCGCGCGGCACTTGCCAGCACCTGATTAGTCGGACCAAGGTCATATTCTTTCTGTCCTCTCGGTACATTGTAGTTTTTACTACCAAAAGTCATTGTCTGGCCATTAGAAACAACAGGCGGCGCTTGGCGAATATAATCGTAAAGCTGGTCCATGTGAGGAAACGGGGCATCTGTATCCGTCCATTCGACCTCTAGCTGACGCGCCGCTTGTATCGCACCCCATTCAGTGTCAGCGACAACCGCTAGAAGATTACGTTTGTGTACGACTCGTGCACCGGCTATGTCGGCGATCGATTTTGTGTTGGTGCTTACCGGTATAGCATTAGCCACCGGTGGGCGAATCATTCGCCCATGCAGCATTCCAGGCAAAGAAACGTGATGGCAATACTCGGTGGTACCAAGTATTTTTCCCGGTATATCTTTGCGAACCACAGATTGGCCAACAACCGTATAATCCGCAGGGTCTTTGACTGAGGCTGTGCCGGAGGTTCGCAAGGCATTGCCGTACTTTTTGTTCCAATCGAGTTGAGTGCCAAATCCTTCTTCTGAAACTAGCTCCCCGTAAGAAATTTTAGTCTCCGGAGAATCTTTGACGAAGATGCTTCCATTCTTAACATCCAATTTCTCGTTAGTTTGCCCAAGAATCTTGCTCGCACGGTCAATGAGAATCTGGCGGGCTTCGGCTGCTGCGTTTCTTAGCGGTTGTGCGCCCCAGCGGCAGGCCGAACTTGCGCTTGACCCACCTTGGTCTGGAGTAAGATTCGTGTCCCCGAGAATCGTGGTGACCTTATTCACTGAGACATCTAGTTCTTCCGCTACTATTTGCGCCATAGCCGTGCCCACACCTTGAGCCATATCGGTTTTGCCGAAGAAGGCAGATACGTCGCCGATTTTATTTATAGCCAACCAGGCATCTAGTTGGTCCGGCGCCGTTGTTCGCAGTTTTGTGGTGGCTTCTTTGCTTACAGCGTTGTTAATTACACTTGAATTGAGTACCCCGGCAGTGCTAACAGTTACCAGAAGGGACGCTCCTCCTTTAAGTAAATCGCGTCGGTTGATTGACGGGTTAACTTTCATTATCTTCGCTCATAATGTCAGCCGCACGGCGCACGGCGCGCAACATCGACATATGAGAGCCACAACGGCACTTTAAGCCGGACAGGAACTCTCGAATATCTTGGTTGCTAACATCAGAGTTATGCTCTAGTGCTGCCACGGTGGTCATTATCCAGCCATTCGTGCAATAACCACATTGCGTTGCCTGCTCTTCGATAAACGCTTTCTGAACAGGGTGGGGTGCATCCTCGGTTCCCAATTTATCAATAGTACGAATTGACTTGGCACTGATAGCCGACACCGGCGTGACACATGAACGGATCGCAGCACCATCGATAATCACTGTGCAAGCGCCACACTGGCCTAATCCACAGCCAAACTTGGGTCCTTTTAACTCAAGTTCTCCTCGTAATGCATATAGCAATGGCATAACCGGTTCGGCTTGAACCTCCCGTTGCTCACCATTGATATTTAAAATATATCGAGCCATGAGCTTAAGTGCGCATTGGCTTAAACGAAACCGTGAAGCCGACTAGAAAAATTTGTTTCGTTAGATTCATATCAGTAGCTTTCCGAAATCAATAGATTATAGGCGTACTCGATGTTGCGGTTGCGCTGCGGATCGTAGTTTGGGAGATGATTATATTTACTGAGTGCATCGCTGGCCAATAAGTTCTCTAGTGACGTACCGGAATTTACTGCATCGTTGACAACTACTTGAAGATCCTCAAAGAATTCTCTGTAGGCTGTGAATTCTATTTTAGTACCAACGCTGCTGTGACCGGGCGTAACAATATCAAAATCTAGTGCTTCGACCATTTTAAGAGAATCAATCCACTCCGAAAGCGTGCCTGTCCCCGGAAAACCGAAGGCTAGTCGTTTTACATTGACGAAATCTACTCCGTAGATGGCGCGCTCCTCGGGAAATACCATTACGGTCGCGTCGACAGAATGATTTGGTCCGGGGTGAACAAGTTCTACAGTTTTACCTGCTAATGTAATAGTCATACGTTCTGTGTAGACTATTTCTGGAGGCATCACGTTTGCCAAGATTTCAGTCCCGCTGAGGTAGCCATCGGTGTCGGTGTCTAATCTATCAAACTCTTCGGCTAGGTCGCCTGTGGCTTCGCCGCGGCTCAGCAGTTGGTCGCCATCTGCATCAACTACACCAATTTGGATTGGAAAGTTATTTCGTCCAAATTCAAGTTCGCTTGTCATGTTTGCGTGTCCGACTAACGTCGCTGTATCTGCAAATGCCCTAGCGCCGGACGCGTGATCCCAATGATGATGGCTATAAAGCACATATCGCACGGGTACATCGAAGCGCTGTTTTAACTCACCTTTGAGCCAGGTAGCAGCCTCGGTATTGATTGGATCAGCAACGATGATTCCCGCAGGAGTGACCATAAAGACGGTAAAGTGAGAACCGTTCTGAACTCGATATAGATCGCCAGCCACATGAGTGATTTCTCTGTGGGGAATCTCAGTATGATCTAGTTGGGTTGTTAAATCCGATGTTGCGAGTGATGGCGAGTTTTCTTGTTGCGAGCAAGCGTGCAGGAGTAGCAATAAACTTATATAGATTATTGAAACGGCTAATCTGTTCATTATCTTCTT
>DNHK01000350.1 GCA_003485905.1 Gammaproteobacteria bacterium
CCCCGAAAGAACCCACGTCCTAAGAGACCCTAGGGCGGGATTTATTGCTTACGTTCCAATCGGTAGTGTTGCAAAAGGTGCAGCACTAGCAACTACCGGGGGCGGGAAAACGATTCAATGCGGTCTATGCCGCGGCGAAGGCATGCGAGGATTAGGAGACATACCAGCAATTGCAGGCCGCACCGCTAGTTACATAATGCGTCAGCTATGGGACGTCAAACAAGGAACACGGATTAGCCCAGTTATGGACCCAATTGTTGCAGAGCTATCAGCTGAAGATATGTTAAATATTACGGCCTATATCGCCTCTTTAGCGCCCTGAGTAACAATTACTCAAACGCTCACTTTTTTTAAAGTAGCTTCTATAAAAAAGCCAGCCCAAGCACGGGCTGGCTTTTTAGTAATCTATTGATAGCTACCCATCGGTGTACCTGGAATGCATTCGTAAGGAATTAATTCTTTGGTAGTGCTTTGTAGAGTCTGACTATCAGTTATCGGTTCGGAATAATAAAGCGGTTCATTAACGGTCATCTCAACTAGAAGATCACCGCTATCTTGTGTTACTGACATGCGTTCTTGCATTGTCATTTGATCGGAATTTAAAATCGATCCAGTCAACACACCTGCGTTAAAAACCCCTGTATCAATTATCAGAACCCCTTCTTCAAATCGTCCTATTGAATGGCCCATATCACTAGGTTCTACGTCAGCCGGGTGCTCATCTAAATCCAGATGAACGGTACGCGTGATATCCATAGATTCGTGATAGATATAAATTTTTTCACCTTCTTGAGATATCTTGGTCGCCAACCCAGGTGGAGTCCAATTACGCATCGGGCTACCGCCTTCACAACTAACCACCGGATTATCGTTAATGGGATCAAATGCATCTACCGCTTGTTGACCTTCAGCCGTAATAGAATCTTGACCTGCACGCTTACCACGCCCGCTAGCATCACCAAACATACCGGGCCGCATCCAAACTCCAAATATTGAGCGTGTCTCCCCTTCTGCTAAAGGAATGCGTTCATTTTCAGCAAATTGAGTTTGTGGCTTATCTCCGACCAAGCGCATGGTAAACGTGCTGCCGTCGGCAAAATGGCCAGTACCGTATTCACACCCGTACGGGTCGCGCCTAGCTGGATATCCTTCAACCACTATCGGCTCACCAACCGTAAAGAGTGTTTCATCCACCCCGCGTCTAACCAATTGAGTTTTAGCTTGTAAATCACAGACCCAAACAACTGGTTCCCCCGCTTCGTTGACCGAGTCAATGTGTAAAAAGCCATGTGGATTAATAAAATCGAATTGTTTGACGGTACCTTCAATTCTAATCACAGTATTATTGTCAAAATGCGCCGCAAACCCATGATGTGCACTCACAACGATTGGTACTAAAGCTAAAACTGCCAACCCGAAGGCAAGCTTTACTGGCTTCCACATGTGTTAATCCTCAATAGTCTCTTACTTGGTTACAGTTATATTGGTTTCTTTTTACTAAAATCTTGAGCCTAGTCAAGTAATACGCAATTTTTTACATCGCCTGATAGACAATACGGCCATCAACCATCGTCAAAACCGAGTTCAAGTCACGAATATCATCTACAGGAACGGTCATATAATCTCGGTCCAACACGACAATATCCGCTAGCTTGCCGACCTCTAGTGAGCCTAGTAGGTCTTCTTTATGCATAAGATACGCGTTGGATCGAGTATGCGCGATTAGCGCTTCTTCACGAGTCAAAGTGCCGTGTTTGAAATAGGGCTGACCGGAGGTATCTTTACCGCTCACCACCCAATAGAGCGTGAAAAAAGGCGAGTCATGAGCAACCACCTGTGCGTCTGACCCAAGCCCAAAAGGTATACCACTGTCTTGATACCAGCGCAGCGGTGGGGCATCCTGCCTCGTCAATAGTTCTGTGAGATAGGCGTCATTTGCGCGTGATTTCGGTGAGCTTATACCCGCAGCACTATGCACGCCCATTGCCATCCCAAGCGCTTTAGCTCGTTCGATAGTCGCCTGCGATAGTCCTTTCGCATGCTCAAAACGCCAACGAAGATCTGTAATCGGATAGGTTTGATTAACTTCCTCAAAGATCTCCAACATTTGATTTGCTGTGATATCACGATTCAAATGCTCGGCAACTTGCCAACCATTTTTCGCAGCCGCTGTTACTACAGTACGAAACTGATCCATCATTTCGTCCGGATAAGGCTTATCACCCATCCTAGCCCAGCTATCCGATACCGGCAAATACATATGTTCACCAAAATGGAGCATTTGGTACATCTCAGACCCACTATAAGGTTTGTGTTTCTCAAGCCCTGCCACCACGGCTGGGACTTCTTCTGGCGTCCAGGCGCTAACGTTTCGGTTGAAGTGCGGTGGATAATAGATCCGCATATCCAGCTTGCCTGTATCGGCAAGGTGCTCTTGAATGTAAGCTAAACCATTTTCAGGAAACTCTGGCCCGTTATAAGTCATCGAAGTTGTAACGCCAAGTTTTGAATAATCTGCAATCTCGGCTAGCAACCCTGCCGCTGCGGACTCTCCAGTGACCTCAGGAAAAAGGGGACGCAATTGCCATTTGAGAAAAATCGCACCGGTAAATTTGCCGGTCACGTTGCCGTCGGCATCACGCCAAATTTTGCCTCGAGTGCTCGCGTCTGGTTCCGGCATATCGTTGCTTATGCCGCCTAACTCCATCGCCATACTGTTTAATACAGCTGTGCCCCAACTAATCTGCGTGTAGACCGGATTATTTGGAGCAATTTCATCTAACTCAGCACGCGTGAATTCGCTTTGGTCATCTGCAAATTGCACCGGATTCCAACCGCCTAGTGCAAACACTATATGTTTAGCGTCGTTTCCAGGACCGATCTCTTTTGCCTTAGCCGCTATACGTTGCAGTGCTTCTGCACGATTGCGTACGCGCCCTAGCCTAACGCCGTTAGGCCAGGTTGGAGAGTTATAAATAAGATGATTATGGTTGTCGATTAAGCCTGGTATCAATGTCTTACCATCCAAATCAATCACCTGAGTAGTCTCGCCGACCAGTGCATTAATTTCAGCACTTGTACCCACCGCAGAAATCCTATTTCCCGTCACGGCCACCGCCTGGGCTTGAGAAAATTCAGCATCGACCGTAAGTACCTTCCCGTTTACAAACACGGTATCTGGAGCCGACTGTGCTATGGAAGCCTGTGCGAAAAACAAACCGGCTAAAACCAGAACCATCTGTATGAATAACTGCCTGTTTACAACCATTGTAGTTCCTCGGAGTAGTCGGATATTAAGAATACCAGCTTGTCAAAACGCACCAATTTTTCATAGCGTCTGCAATTACCTGGCCATGGCCAAGTGATATATTTCAAAGGCACAAACGCATTTAATGCTATATCAGACATAATTAGCGTATGAATCGTAGCAATCATACCTTTTCCTTGGAAGGGCAATCCATTGCTTGTGGATGACTTGTTACATTTGGTCATAGATTTGTATATCACCGATATTCCAATTCTTTTTACCGACATTGATTAATTATCTAAGGTGTATCTAGAAACTTTCCGAAGAAAACTTATAGGAATAAATCCTAGCTTATTTTGAGTTTGATTAATGTGCTACATAGACAAAATCAACTCGCGTAACGCATGATGCAACCTGATATAACAAACGTCTGGCTTACACAATGTCTCCATCATTGCCGGCTTGACGACTGGTATATTGTGCAGATCGTTATAGATTAACATCAAGAAACGACATACTTTCAAGAGGTACTGTAGTGGATCAATTCAACAGTCAAAGTAGTACGTTACAATCGACTTCTAAAGGATCGTTGACTGGATCGTTGCATTCTCTTCTGCAACGAAAATCACTACTGACTCTGCTACTAATCGTTTGCGCCATTCTTGGGTGGTGGATTACTCAAGATAACGCTACAACATTAGCCAAACCGCTAATCGTGACAGTGGATCAAGGGGATCTGGAAAACGCAGTCACTGCCGCTGGCAATCTACAGCCAAGTGACTATGTAGACGTTGGCGCACAAGTATCGGGACAGTTAGAAACATTTCTCGTCGAAATCGGAGACAAGGTTAGCAGCGGGCAGTTACTCGCCGAGATTGACGCCACAGTGCAGTTGAATAGAGTCGAAGCTAGCCGCGCCAGCTTACGTGCACTTGAAGCACAGTTATCCGCACGCTCAGCCTCGTTAAAACTAGCTCAGGCTAACGCTGATAGACAAACACGCTTAATCGAAGAGGATGCGACCAGTCAGGCAGATTTTGACTCGGCAATCAACACATTGGCTTCCGCACAATCCAGTTTAATCCAATTGCAGTCTCAAATTGCTCAAAGCAGTGCGAGCCTGGCGAGCGATGAAGCTACCCTAGCATTTAGCAAAATTGCTGCACCGATTGCCGGTACGGTAATCTCAATTGATAAAAAAGTGGGCCAAACCCTTAATGCTTCGCAGCAAGCACCTACAATCCTTCGAATCGCCGACCTTTCCACCATGACTGTGCAAGGCGAAGTCTCAGAGGCCGATGTGAGCAAGCTTAGCACCAATATGGATGTTTATTTCACCACGCTTGGTGGAGGTAGCAGACGCTGGTATGGAAAGCTGCGCCAAATCTTACCCAAACCAGTAGTCACCAATAACGTTGTTCTGTACACAGCCTTATTTGATGTCGACAATTCTGACAATGCGCTGCTCTCAGATATGACCGCACAAATCTTTTTTGTTACCTCGGCCGCAACTAACGTAGTTCGAGTACCAGTCGGCGCGCTGAATTTTAAAGATACAAATAACCTATTGGGCTTAGCTCCGAACATCACTGAACTAAGCAATTCTAAATCAACCATAGCAGTGACACCCCAAATCCAAACTCAAAATAGTATCCCTGCTGGGGATCGCCTAAAAAATCGATCAGCTAAC
>DNHK01000295.1 GCA_003485905.1 Gammaproteobacteria bacterium
CATCAGCCGCAACAACCAGCAATACGGCGTCGATCCCGGTGGCACCCGATATCATGGTACGAATAAAGTCCTCATGGCCAGGGACATCGATAAAGTCCACCGTTCCAGATTCATTCTCTAAATAAGCAAATCCAAGCACAATCGACATTCCACGTCGTTTTTCCTCCTCTAATCTATCGGTATCAGCACCCGTCAAAGCTTTCACTAGTGACGTCTTTCCATGATCCACATGACCCAATACACCAACTGTGAGCTGCTGTGCTGACATTTTAGGCTAACCGACCAGTTAAATTATTTTCCATCTCTAATATAAAACGTCAAACTAATCGTCAGTCTAGATCAGTTAGCGCGCTCACAATAAAGCCAGTCTGTTCAGGCATAACCGTTCGCAAATCAATAACAAACGCATTGTCGGAAATACGCCCGATAACTGCTGGTCGATGCTTGCGCAATACTCTAGCTATCTTGTCCACTGAAAACACCTTGGATTCAATTTTTATCACGCTGGTCGCTAATTCGTTCATTGGGGCTGAACCCCCGCCAATAAAGCTAGTTCCATCCTCAATATAAGCCTCTATGGAATCCTGCTTGTTCAATTGTTTAAGCAGAGCATTCGCCCTTTTCTTCACGGAAGATTTTTCTTCGCTTATCATTCTGAGAATTGGTACACGATCTATCGCTAACTCCGGAAAAAGGTAGAGACCGAGCGTCGCTTCTAAAACTGCCAAAGAAATCTTATCAATACGCATGGCCCTTAAAAGCGGGTTCTTTTTAATTGCAGCAATCACTTCTGCTTTCCCAACGATTATTCCCGCCTGCGGGCCTCCAAGCAATTTATCACCACTAAACATCACCGCATCTACGCCATCACGCACTATCTGCTGTACCGTGCGCTCGCCAGTTACACCAAACTGGGTCAAATCAATTAAAGAACCGGATCCCAAATCATCCACCATATACAGTCCCTTGCTATGGGCAAGATCAACCAGTTCCTTCAAGGTCGGGCTTTCAGTAAACCCTACCACTTTAAAATTACTGCAATGATTTCTTAAAATAACCTTCGTATCTTCCGTAATTGCATTCTCGAAATCAGCGATTCGAGTTTTGTTAGTAGTACCAACCTCCTTCATAATCGCTCCGGTAGCGGTGATTACGTCTGGCATTCTAAATCCACCACCGATCTCAATTAACTCACCCCGCGATACCAACAACTCCTTGCCCTTACTCAGCGTATTTAAACTAACCAGTACTGCCGCAGCACAATTATTGACCACCACCGCAGCTTCGGCACCAGTTATTTTCTTCAAGAGGCCCTCAATGTGCATATATCTAGAGCCTCGCTTCCCCGAAGCCAAATTAAACTCGAGGTTTGAATACCCTAATGCTGCTTCGCGCACTGCATCTATCGCCTCTAGCGGCATTGGTGCGCGTCCCAAGTTTGTATGCAAGATGATGCCAGTTGCATTTACAACGAGCTTTAAAGAACGCTCCCTTGCGCCACTAATCTCGTTCTCAATTACTGTAGCAAAAGTATCATCAAAAAAATCTGGCACCACATAGTCTGGGTTTGTGAGTATCTGCTTCCGGACAAACTCCAAATAAGATCTTAGTGACGAGACCACCTCATCCCTTGAGTACTGATCACACAGGCTGCATATAGCCTTCTGCTCTAACAAAAGCTGAGTATTAGGAATTGCTCTTAACTGCTGATTATTCATTAAACCGATTAAATTTGATTAGCAAAGCCGACCCTCACGCTACATGGAGTCGAACAAATTAGGCCGATAGTATTTGCCTTGAATTGGCTTTAAATTAGCTTACTTCCTTTATTGTGTAAGCAATTCTATACTAGTCCGCCCATTTTATGAGAGGAAAACAAACCGTCATGCGAAACTTCCTAGTCTCCACACTAATATTACTACTTTCTGTTCCCGCATTGAGCGTAGCTCAAAGCGGACCGCTAAGTACCACCAGCGTTGAACCCTTTAAACTTGGCACCTTTGAGATAAATGGTGCTCCCGCCGTTGGGGTTGTGCTTCGCGATCAACTTGTTATTGATTTAAATGCTGCGAATAGCGCACTAGAATCAAACGCGGACTACCCCCAGATACCGATGCCCTCAGACATGCTCGATCTGATAGCGCGCTACGATTATGGCCTTAAATACCGGTTATATGAACTAGTTAACTATCTAGTTGCTGAAGACATGTTAGATGGCAGCAATGCATCAGAGTTCGTATATCAATACGACACCCTTCACACCTTTCCTCCGATAATGTATCCGAGCAAAATTCTAAATGCTGCGGTCAATTTCCTTAGTCATGTTGACGAGAGAGGCTCAGAAGCCGAACGAGCTGAGATACAAAGACAGAGGATAGCAAACCGAGGAGTTCCCTATTTATTTCTCAAACCAACCCGCGGCGCGGTAGTCGGCGCCAGTGATGCGATAATCATTCCGTACGGACGTGATCAAATAGATTGGGAAGTTGAACTCGGCACAGTAATCGGAAGAACGGCTAAATATGTTTCAGCGACCGACGCGCCAGATTACGTTTTTGGTTACACGGTAACAATGGATATTTCAGATAGAGGCGGACGACCACCCGGTGGTACAGCAACTCGATCTGATTGGTTCGTGGGCAAAGGTCATGATACTTTCGCGCCAATGGGGCCATGGATCATCCCAAAAGAATTTTACGGTGATCCAATGGAGAACCTCCGTCAGACACTTACTGTGGATGGCGAAGTCATGCAGGACGCAAAGGCCGGCGACATGATTCATTCGCTATGGGAACTTGTTGAATACGCTTCATCAATCGTTACCTTGTATCCAGGTGACGTAATAAATAATGGTACTTCAGGTGGAACTGGTGCCGGCACCGCCGTACGTGGGGAACAACGCTTCCTACAGCCTGGTGAAATTGTCGAGGCTACAATTGAAGGAATTGGTACAATGCGCATGCCTGCCGTCGCAGAGGAACAGCCTGCAGATGCCACAGGTTCACGTCTCCCGCCAATTAATTCTTATAAGTAGTGGCTAGCATTCAGTTTCGGGAAGAGTCCTGAATAAGAGCTAGTTAAAGAACGTAAAAAAAGGCCCGGAATTTTCCGGGCCTTTTTAATACTTACTGAATTATATCCTTTAAGATGCGGGCCCGCCTCTACCACCCGGGCGACCGGCCCCTCCTTCGCCACCAGGACGTCGACGACGATTGCCGCCACCGACAATGTTTCCATCAGCGTCAGTAGTGATCGTATTACCATGACTGGTATCTCTAGCCAATGTGATCTGATAGTCCTGCTGCACGGGAATACAAAAGGTCAATTCATCATCACAGGCGAAATATTTAACCGTAAGATCAACAACGCCACCCGCTTCAGCCGAATCAACTTCAACTAAAAACTCCCGCGGATCGGCATCCGCTTCTTCTTCAGGATCCGGGCCGACAATCTTATTTGGTGTAATACTAATACCGTCTGGTGTCGAAATCTCAAACTCTAGAGGCGGAGCTTCGTTGTTCCAGTGAACACGATATAATGGATCCAAGTGAAAGCCTATATACATTATGCCTTTGCCTGTCTCATACAACTCTTGAGAGCCTTCAGCACGCAGCTTGGTATAGAAAGGAACTTTTGCCGTCTCTTCGTTTGCAACCGTTTCCATCGGCAAAAAGCGACCTTCTGGCTTCACAACCCGCGGCACAATACCTTTAGCGACCGTGCCAATCACTGGTTGAGTCGGCAGGTTCAAGTCTGCAATTTGAGTTGGGTTTTCTACCGCTCCGACTGCGGCGGCTATATCTACCCTGAGTGCGTCTGGGTCACTCCATGAACGTGCCGCAAGTACGACACCATCAGGGCCGACTAAAATCTCACTATTCGGCGTCTCACCACTTGCTTGGTGGTAAGTATTATCCATAGTGTCAGAAAGCCACGTGATACTGCTTCCCAATCTACGTTTTGCCTCTTCGATATGCATTAAGCGTTCTTTGAGGTTAATTGGACTCACATAACCCTGAAATTCGGGATGCGCCAATGGCTTGTATATATAGTAGAAATTTACCTTATCTTCGTAATCAAGTTTGACAGTCTCCATACTGGGGACTTTGCGAATAAAAGGTGGTCAAGTAAGGCACCCTAAGACAAACACGGAATAATTGTCTTTGCTAAGGTTGCGTATGCTAACCGAACTACCTGTATCGTCTAATATAGTCAGATCAGGCACCATATCTCCGACTTTAGGGCCTAGTTCAACAAAACGGGGAATATCTCCGGAGGGCCCGCCTCTGCCACCCTGCGCCTGAACCGCACTCAATGGCAGCATTACCGCTACCCCGAGCACAATCGCAGTACTGGCGACCTTCCTCGCTAAACTACTTCGTTGCTTCGTCATAATATGTTTTCCTTAATAAAGTGAAAAATTATAAAACGCACTATAAAACGTTGGTAGAACAAACTCCCTAATCAAATACTAAGTCAAGTAGGGCAAAAAATACAATTAGAACAATGAGTTAGCTGCGTTTAATCTGGTACTACCAGTTCAGCTAATCTTGCTTTCAAATCTTCGTGACTCTGAATAGCTTCCTCGGTCAATGATGCATCCAACAAGTTCTGCGTTTCATACGGATCTTCAACAAGATCGAAAAGTTCTTCAGTATCGTTACCAAAGTCCCGCACCAACTTATATCGCTCGGTACGAATCGCACGCTCGTCTGAGTTGCCGTTGCGCGTTGCACCAAAATGATCCGCGTAGTTAAAGTCTCTTAAGCTAGACCCACCAGAGAGGATGGGTACCATGCTAACTGAATCTATAACGACGCCCTCAGGCAGGGTGCTTGATGCGTTGGACCCAGCCAATTCCAGTATAGTCGCAAACATATCTACGGAGTTGGCGAGCTCGGTGTTGGAACCTCGTTCAAAACCTGGGCCCTTTACAATTAGCGGCACATTGACACCACCTTGATACACCGTTCCTTTGGCTCGTGCTCGATCGAACGGCGCCTTAGCGACATTACCAGGAGTACCATTATCACCCATAAAAATAACATGAGTATTCGCTAGTACCTCATCACCAATGTTTTCTAATAGACGACCGATTTCGGTATCCATAGCTTCAATCATCGCATTGTAATAATCGTGCAAATCACCATTACTACCATCCGCCTTCAACGCGAGCGACGCTTCACTCTTCAAAAGCTCTGCTGGTGGTAATTGAATTGGCGTATGTGGGGCATTAAACGCCACCCATAAGAACCACGGTTCGTCGCCGCGATCATTCAGCCATGCAATTCCATCATCAATAATGTCAGTAGTCGCATAACCTGTCTTGCCAACCGGGTCGGCACCATCAACCACCTTCGACCAACCATAATAATTTTCAACCGCAGCCTTTAAACCGCCAGAATAATAATCAAACCCAACACGATTTGGGTGTCCTAGAGCACCGTTCTCATCATTCGCTAAATGCCACTTACCAACAGCAGCGGTCGAGTAACTTGCATCCTCATCAAGCTTCAGCGCTTGCAGCATAGTCCAAGCATCAGGCCGCAGACCAGGTCGGCCAGACCGTCCACCCTGATTCGCCTGTCTATTACCGGCATTCGGACGTCTTTGCCCCTCGCCTCCTACTTCCCCTCTCCGGTTCGCCGCCCCGGCTCCTGGACCTCCACCACCCAAATCGGGATAAGCGGCATTGGCTTCAGGTACTACCCAATCAATATTAGTCGGCGTTCCTGCCGGTGTACCTACTCCGTTTCGAAACCCAAATTGACCTGTGAGCAGCGTTGCTCGGGTCGGAGAGCAGACGGGTTGTGCCCAGAACCTATCGAATCTAACTCCTTCTTCGCATAAACGATCAATATTTGGTGTATGTGCAGTGTCTCCACCTACCCCATAGCAATTAAGCGTTTCGACAGCCATATCATCGCCAATTAACAATAAAAAGTTGGGGGGCGCATCATTTTGAGTACTGGCAAGTTTTACTGCCAATACAATTATTGTAGTAACAATAAACAGAAAGATAGAGCGTTGATTAGCGATTTTCATAGGGTATGCCACAGATATTCGATATATTTACCATTAAACCATAATTCTGATCTGTAAAGGACATTAACGTTTCAGCAAATGCGCAGGCACAAAAAACGGCTACATTAGTAGCCGTTTCATTGAACCTCAGGAATTGTCCAACCCAAATCTAAAACGAAGCAAATGGATTTTAATTTAACCCGACTTGCCAAATAGAGCGTTCGGCATCAACTGATTCGCAATTCTGGATGCTAAGCACTCGCCAAATATGGCTGGGACCAGAAGCAGCAGTGCTTTCAGTACCTGCAGCAAGGCATAAATTTGTCTCACCTAGCTTAATTTGACCGTTGGTTTCTAAACTCATTGCCTGCAAGGGTGTATCAGTACAAGTCCTAGCAATAATTGAAACGCCGGCCAAGGGTTCTCCGGATGAAACAGCCGCTTGTAAACATCGATCCGTATCGCCGACAGTAATCTTGCCATCGATAACCGTAAATAATTGATCGGCAGGTTCTGCACCCTTACAGGTGTGAGCCTGCAGAGGATCCTCCAACTTCAAATGATCCCCCCACCCAGATAGGTCTAGACAGTAAAATTCGGGCTCATCAAGAGGATCAACTAACCTTACTAAATCTCCGTTCGCGGCTTGGACTGGAACCGAAGCAAGTGACATCACAAAAACACTAACTAAAAACTGTACCCCAAAAACTCTAAAATCTTTCATTATGTTGGCTCCTCTATAAAATACTTACTCAGTTACCAGCCTATTTAGCCAATCACTATCAAATCGTTGCACTTGTTTTTTAAAAAAAATTCAAAGCGTAAGGTCCAACTTCCTAGACCTCTACATTTGGTTTGTATACCTTAAAGCTTAGCGTAGGTTCAGTCCTCAGGTCGTAACAAATTATTGCTTTTGCCCGTTAGCCAAGGGCTGTTAATGGTATCTTTCTGTGCAACCGCAATTTTAAGTTACCTTACCCGGAAAAAAATATTCGCAACAGGAGAATTAATATGAATGTAGGACAAACAAAAGTGCGCGTACTATTGATAGCAGTGGCGTTTTTCATACCAACCATTGTATATGCCCAAACAAACAACCCGTCGTCGGGAACAATGGAGGAATCCGTAAACTTGTCACCCGCTATCGAACACATTAATCCAGAAGGTATCAGTGCCGCGCCCCATTTTGCCCCAGCCATAATAACTAGCAGTCAAAAAGCGGTATATGTGTCGGGCATGACCGGCCAAGACAACCAAAACTCAAACCCACTCGAGGAATACGAAACCCAACTTCGACAGGCTTATGAAAAAATTGGTATCACTCTAAAAGCAGCCGGGGCAAGCCCACAAGATGTAGTTCGACAACGAGTACTGATCGTTGGCATTAGTCAACAACACGCCGCGGTAACTCGCAAGGTGATGCAAGAATTTTATGGTAACGCCCGACCAACCAGCACAGCAACAGGCACTTCTGGGTTATTTAATCCTGATTTAGTCGTAGAAGTTGATGTGACCGCAGTGCTACCAAACTAGATCAAATACAGTTCAAAGGAGAACAATTCGATCGGTTGGACTTCTCCGCTACCGCATTAGTATGCCGCAACCGAGGTTCCTGCCCTACTCGTCCAATAAGTGTTTAATTCCACAGGAGCAGTGAATATTGCAGCATCGCTAATCGTCATCATATAATCTAGTCGATCGCCATTACTGCTAACGGTAAATCGATCTAAGATCTCAATCGCAGGAGTAATGGGGATTTCTGTGGGTTCTATATGTGCTGTATACTTCCTATTCCTTGAAGTACTTGTCAGCTCGCTTAGTCTCTAGACTAGCATTCGGTGTGAGGAATTGTTTGTTATACGGGTAGCTGATTAGCTGCTGTTTTAATTCAAACCATTAAAAACGGTTTATCCACCGTTAGCCCAATTAGGGATAACCCAAAAATCTCTCAATCAGAGAATGAATGGTGCCAGCAAGAAGAGCGCGAACACGCCGACAGAAGCGATGCTCAGGAGATCAATTTTTACGTTGCGAATACTCATGGCAGGCATAATACGGAAAATGTCTTGAGCCGTGAAATAAGCATTTTCTATATGCTTATTACTTTTTTTGTAACTTCTTGTGCGCCTCGTCTGCCCTAGCTCAATGCACTGGCATCCCTATTCAAAATTCAGCTAAGCCAGTTTCATCACCAGTAGTAGCGTCAAGGGTACTACTAGAGCCCAAAGCAAAAGGCCGTGAATTAACACCCGCCCACGCAAGCCCCGGAGCGTTTTCCGGCTAATTTCGGTTCCAATACAGAATAGCGCAACAACTAGCAATATCTTGCTGAGAGCGGACGCTGTGTACGTGATTACTTCTGGGAGTTGAACTAAAGAACCTAGACTTGCGGCCAGAACAAACAGAAAAATGAAACCTGGAATTCGAAGCTTTGCCGTGCCAGCACGTTGGAATATGCTAGCCACCAAAAGCAGTGGAATAAGCCAAAGCGTCCGACCAAGCTTGACCGTTGTTGCGACTTTTGCAGCTTCCTCTCCGTAGATCGCACTGGTAGCCACTACAGATGATGTATCGTGTATTGCAATTGCCGCCCACACGCCAAACTGTTCCTGACTCATCGATAAGAACTCACCAACCATAGGAAAGGTAAATAACGCCACTGCATTAAGCAGGAATACCAGAGTGAGTGCCACACCAGTTTGCTCAGGCTTTGCGTTAATTACGGGAGAGAGACTGGCTATAGTAGTCCCCCCACAAATTGCAGTACCAGAAGCGATTAGCTGGCTGCATTTTTTATCGCAGTTTAATGCTGCGCCCACACCTAAGCCAATAAATAGGGTCAGCAAAACATACCCGGTTACAAGCAGACTATAATCTGCGCTAATCTGAACCAATTGGCTAGCATTTAGCTTTAGGCCAAGTAAAACGATAGCGCTTTGCAACGCATACTTACCAAGTATATTTGCGTGGGGAATGACGGTTTTATTGAATATCAAGGAAACTGCTGCGCCCACCAGTAATGCAATGGCAGGATTGTTGAAATACAGCACGAGAGGCAACAGAGCGATTGCAAGAATCGTTTGCGGTGCCTTCCATTCGCGAGCTGTATTCAAGATATCTATCTAATTATTGCAGCCGCTGCCCGCATCAGGTTCGGCACTTTTATTGATAATATAGTTTAAGTATATACTACCGCCCGTACAGCACCCTTCAAATTTTTTTAATACTGTTAGTGAAGTTATATGGTGGTTTTTAAGCTGCGCATCAGTATCCACTCAAAGGAATATATTAATGATACTGTATAGCTCACAGGGTTCTTGCTCGTTTACTTCACACACCACTCTGCTTGAAGCTGACGGCCATTTCGAACGTATTAAATTAAATTTCGGCACAACTAGAAAGTTGATTTAGAGTCCAAAACACACTGAGAATTTCAATAATGAAAACAGATCACTACTCTACTTTTATTAAGAATCAATTATCTCTTTTAGCGTTTTTACCTTTAATTTTTGTAAGTGTTGTTAAGGGTGCTGGTGATACCCCTAACGTAGTATTTATCATCGCCGACGATCTAGGTTTTAATGATGTTGGGTACAACGGTAGTGAAATAAGGACACCCAGGCTCGACGCCATGGCGAATGAGGGTCTACAACTGGACCGCTTTTACGCACATCCAGTATGCAGCCCTACTCGTGCCGCATTGATGACAGGACAATCACCTACCCGGCTAGGCGTCATCAGGCCAATTTCAAAAATTGAAAAGAAAGGTCTGCCTCTCGATCGAACAATACTCCCGCAATTCTTTTCCGAGGCTGGGTATCAAACATTGATGGTTGGCAAATGGCATTTGGGGCATGCCCGCACCGAATACTTACCAACCTCTCGTGGCTTTGAGCATTTCTATGGGCACGTTACAGGCGGTATAGGCTTCTGGGATAAGGTTCACGGCGGTGGTTATGATTGGCAACGAAATGGTACTACCGTGCGAGAAGACGGTTACACCACGCATTTAATTGCCGACGAAGCAGTGCAATTAATTGAAGATCGAGATACTGCTCGTCCGCTATTTTTATATGCTGCCTTTAATGCGCCTCATCTACCCAACGAAGCGCCTGAAGAAACAATCAACAGCTATCCTGATATAGAAAATATTAATCGTCGCACTCATGCAGCCATGGTTACTGAGTTAGACACCGCCGTTGGTCGAATTATTGATGCGCTTGGTGCCGCGGACATGCTAGATAACACGATAGTCTGGTTTATTAGCGACAACGGTGGCCTAATCCCGGGTCTATATAGTGCCCGAACAGCAAATTTATTGGACAGGGACGGCAATCCGCTTTTACCTGATAGCCCTAAACCAGAAAAATTCATTGAATTTATAAACATAAATAACACTCTGGGAACCAGCAACAATCATCCCTATAAGAAAGGAAAATCTTTTGCTTATGAAGGTGGAATACACGTACCCGCAATAATTTGGTGGCCAGAGCAATATCAAGCCAGACGCGTCACCGACATGATAACCGTCGAAGACATCCTGCCAACTTTACTGAGCATCGCTGGAATACCCAATCATGTTAATCAACAATTTGACGGTGCCGATCAGTCAAACGTGCTCACACAAAACAGGCAGACCAATAGACCGGATTTTCATGTTCGATCGTTTGATGGCAGCACGATAATACGTAACCCATGGAAGCTTACTGTACCCCCCAGAGGCACTCCAAAACTCTATAATCTTGAAGACGACCCGACAGAAGAGATGGAGATTGCGGATAATAACGCTGATATAGTGCAAACCTTATTAGCGGCGATAGAAGCCTTTCCGAAGGGCAAACTTATTGGGCCTCCTGCCCATGAAGCTATGTGGGACCCGGATTTTTTTGGTGGCGAAGAAGATCGTGCGCCATGGGCAGACGTGGTAGACAAATAACCGAATCCGGTTAACTGATCGCCATCGCCAGGAAAATGGGGGTTCATTGTTAATTGCGTAGCCGATAACATAGATTAATTGATCAAAAAACAGGGTAAAACAATCGTGCCAATATCAGTATTAATCAGCCAAACGAAAATTGTACGTATATTATTAGCAGTATGTATATTGTTGTTATACCCCGCTTTTCCAGCGCTTGCGCAACAGTATGGAAATAACCAGCACATTGAGTTTCAGGTAGGTGACACGCTACGAACGGCGGAGATGTATATGCCTCCAAATTTAAGTACTAACGCTGCATCACCTTTGGTTATCAATTTACATAGCACCGGCGGACGACCAGAAGGTCAGGAGAGAATTTCGGGTATGTCTCTTATTGCCGATCGGGAGAACTTTATTTTGCTTAGTGGCATGGCGAGCTATTTACGAGCAGATGGAAGTCGGACTTGGAACGCTGATCTTGACCCAGATGGAGTAAGTGACGTCAGTTACATTTTGGCCGCTATTGAGGCCGTAGATGCCCAATCTTCAGTCGATCGAAATCGAATCTATGTAACCGGCTTCTCCGGCGGCGCTAGAATGGCCAGTCGTCTTGCTTGCGAACTGTCAGATATTTTGGCCGCGGTCGCCCCTGTTGCAGGTGTGCAGTTCGCAAAAAATTGCGATCCATCCAGGGCAATACCCATAATTACCTTTCACAGCGAGGATGATCCCGTTAACACGTACTACACAGGGAATGTAGACCGCAATCCGAGCTGGATTGATGGTGTCGAATTAGCCATTTCCAACTGGGCAGAAAGCAATACATGTTCTGCATCGCCTCTAGATGAGTTTATTACTCAAGAAATTACCCGACTTACTTATATTGATTGTTCTGGCCAATCGACCGTTGTGTTTTATCAGCTAGATCGTGGCGGCCATGCCTGGCCTGGGACATCTTCAATTACGGATATTAATGCGAGTGAGCTTATTTGGGAGTTTTTCGAAGAGCACCAGCTGCCTTAAAACGGGCACGAGCGCCCTTTATGGTGTAAAGAACCGGATAACGTAAACAAGAAGCTTTAATTTCTGCACGGCCCTTTAGTACTAAGTAACAGTACCAAATGCTGACCCGACTCCTGCGGTTACAGCCATAGCAAGTGCGCCCCAAAAAGTTACCCGTAATGCTCCGATGGCTTTTGGTGCTCCTCCAGCTTTCGCCGCCAATACGCCAAGCACGGCTAAAGACAGCAGCGAACTAATTGAAACGAAGATCACTAGCTGCGACTGCGGTGAGAAATAAGCCACAATTAATGGAAGAGATGCGCCTACGCTAAAGCTAATCCCTGATGACACTGCAGCTTGTAGCGGTTGCGCCCTACTTGAATCCAAAATACCTAATTCATCCCTGGCATGCGCCCCCAACGCATCATGTTTCATCAATTTTTCCGCCACTTGATCAGCTAGCTGACGACCAAGGCCACGCTCGCGATAAATTGCTGCTAGCTCTTCTAGTTCAAACTCGGGGTACTCTTCTATATGACGCCGCTCTAATTCCAAATCTGCTTTTTCTGTATCGGATTGAGAGCTTACTGATACGTACTCTCCTGCAGCCATAGACATCGCTCCTGCGACCAACGCAGCAACTCCCGCCAACAAAATGCTTTCACTAGAAGCAGCCGCGGCTGCGACACCAACTATTAGACTTGCTGTCGAAACAATCCCATCATTCGCACCGAGAACAGCCGCCCGCAGCCAAGATATTCGATGCGACTTATGCGTAAAATTGTGATCCATAATTACTCCATTACGGATTCTTGGGACTAGCCCTCATCTGGTAACGCGCAGTTAAACGGTTTTATTTCATGACCGGGAATCCATATCCAAGTCCCGGTCATCACCACCGGCTCGGTGAAGTTAACTGGATCTGCGATTTCGGCATGCCAATCAAGCTCGGTTCCATCTGAGCTTAGTGTAAACCGCTCCATGATTACCGCGTCTTCACTCTGAGGTGTACCAAGATCATCAACGTATCGCCAACCAATATTTGACGTGTTAACAATCAAACTATCACCTTCCCAACGGCCAGTAGAATACCCCATACGTGGTTGAACTGGCTCCACAGACCCGGCAGCATTCATATTAATAGTCCGCACTCCATCCCATTCCTCAAGACGCATAACGATTGTGTCTCCCTGATCTATGAATTCAATCGGATAGGGATTGTCCATAGCCGTCGGTACCCCTGGCGGAATGCATCGTAACGCCGGATCCTCGGCTGCATCCCATTGTAACTGTGCAGCTAAACCGACATCAGTTAATGGGTATTCAGTGGTGCCTGCGCCGGTGTTTGGACGCTCGCCTGGCAACCAAACCCTAAAGATATCGGCGCGTAACTCCGAATCAACGGCCCGTGCATCGCTTAGAGCGTTCTCGGTCAATCCATATCGCTGTGCCGACGGCGCCTGCAATACCAACTCCTCGCCTGTAGATAGGGTCAAAGCATCAGCAAACATTACCGGACGTCCGTTACGGCCTAAATCTCCAGAGATTGTCACCTGATCGCCAACATTCAATTTGTCTCGAGATACCCCTAGCCGCTCTACAGTATTAACTGAACCAAACTCGACCTGCCACTCTTGTGCCTCGCCACTTTCACTACTAACTACAATCCCTAAACGCACGTGGGGATTACGCCAGAAAATAGTAGATATATCGCCTTTGATTTCTCCTACGGTATTTCGATCGTAGAGTCCTGCCCCCGCATGATGGGCATTCACTCTAAATCCGGCAAATAGAACACAAAACAGAATAGCTGTAGGAATTAATCTCATCATGATTTCAGGCCCAACAATGTCGACGAATCGACATTAAACTATAACAAAAGTTATTTGGCGAGTTCGGCCGTAACTGGCCACTAAGAACGTTCGACAACAAAGCATACGCGGCTTACGAAAAACTAATCCCAAAATAAGAATTAGAAGCTGCATAAGTTCAATTAACCTTGGCAGTATTTAGGATATAAAGACAGTATAAAAGGCCGTCACAAGACGGCCCTTTTTAGAAATTTTAGCTTGATCTACCATACACCAGGCCAAGGTTTACCCACCATAAACTCCTGGTTAGCACCCGCTCTTGGCCTAAATTTCTGAATCCGACCATTATTTACAGAAGCGGTATAAAAGTTACCTTCGTTGTCCGTAGACATACCGTGTACACCCCACATACCACCAGCATATTCACCCCAACTTCCCCAAGAGTAAAGATAGTGCCCTTCTAGGTCATAACCTAGTATTTTGTGGGTACCTTGATCAGCCGCCCAAAGTTTCTGATCGCTCGTCACGATAAAACTATGAATATCCTGTGGCGCACCACGTCTGCCTTTCCAGAAGTTCCATTCGCGAAGATAATTTCCATTTTCATCAAAAACTTGTACACGACCGTTATCACGATCGTTCACGAACACCTCTCTAGTTGTTGGGTCTACGGCGATACCGTGAACGTTATTCCAATACCCCGGACGAGTTTCTTTACCCTCACCGACACCTTTCTGGCCCCACTGCGCCAATATATTGCCATCCATGTCGTACTTGATAATCCGTGTATTGTCGTAACCATCAGCCAGATACATGGTGTTTTCATCCATGAATACGAGAAAAGTTGGTCTGCGAAAATGAGTATCATCCTCACCCGGCTCACCTGGAGTACCCAGAGTCATAACCAACTCGCTGCCGTCATTGGTAAACTTCGCAACAAAGTGACCGTCGGCATCAACAATCCAAACATGTTTTTCAGGATCGTAAGGGCTAATTTCAATATCATGCGGTCGATACCAAAGG